>JAISKN010000106.1 GCA_031260925.1 Prevotellaceae bacterium
AAAATGTTGAATATTAAAGATATAAGAAATGATTTTCCAATTCTTTTGCAAAAAATTTTTGGAAAGCCTTTGATTTATTTTGACAACGCAGCCACAACGCAAAAACCTAATTGCGTAATAGACAGAATTTCAGAACTTTACCGCACACAAAATGCAAACATACATCGTGGAGTGCATTTTTTAAGTCAGCAGGCAACTTCGGCGCACGAACACGCGCGCCAGACGGTTGCCGATTTTATTAATGCGCCGAGTAAAGACGAGATAATTTTCACGCGAGGCACAACAGAAAGCATCAATCTTGTGGCGCAATGTTTCGCTGAAATGTGCGAAAAAGGCGATGAAATCGTGCTTTCCACAATGGAACATCACTCAAATATTGTGCCTTGGCAGTTGGCGGCGGAGCGTTTCGGACTGAAAATCAAGGTGATACCGATTGACGAAAACGGAAATTTGCTTTTAGACGAATATGAAAAACTTTTTACCGAACGCACAAAAATTGTTTCCGTTGCGCACGTTTCCAATGTTTTGGGAACGATAAATGATGTTAAAAAAATCACTCAAATTGCTCATAATCACAATGTTGCGGTGCTGATTGACGGAGCGCAGGCAGTTGCTCACCAAAAAGTTGATGTACAGGAAATCGGTGCAGATTTTTACGCATTTTCGGGACATAAAATTTATGCGCCAACGGGAATTGGCGTTTTGTACGGCAAACGCGAGCGGCTCGAAAAATTTAAACCGTATCAAGGCGGCGGCGAAATGATTGAAAATGTGAGTTTTGAGCGCACAACATACAATGTTTTGCCCTACAAATTTGAGGCAGGCACGCCCGATTTTATTTCGTCAGTGGCTTTGGAAACGGCGATAAATTATTTGCAAGATATTGGTTTTGAGCAGATTATAAAGCACGAAGACGAACTTTTGAATTACGCGACAGAGAAACTTTTGCAAATCCCAAATTTAAAAATTTATGGAACGGCAAAAGCAAAATGCGGCGTAATTTCGTTTAATATCGAAGGAATACATCATTTTGATTTGGGAACATTGCTCGACAAAACAGGCGTTGCCATTCGCACAGGACACCATTGCGCACAGCCGCTCGTGGAGTTTTTCGGGCAAAGCGGAATGTGCAGAATTTCGTTTGCAATCTATAACACGATTGAAGAAATTGATAGTTTTTTTGAGAACTTGAAACGGTGTGTGCGGATTTTGGGTTGATTGGCTGATATGGTTGATTTGGTTATTTGTTGATTTGGTGATGTGATTATTTGTTGATTTGGTAATGGAGTAGAGTAGATATTATTGATTATTGAATTAATATAAATACATAATAATATGAATTATCAATATTCTTTTGAAAAATTAGATGTTTGGCAAAATACACGAAAATTTGTAGTTAATATTTATAAATTAACGGCGAAATACCCAAACACAGAAAAATTTGGCATTGTTTCTCAAATGCAGCGAGCAGCAGTTTCTATATGTTCAAATATTGCAGAAGGCAGTTCCCGCAGTTCATTAAAGGAACAAGTAAGATTTATTGAAATTGCTTATGGTTCTGCATTAGAAATCTATTGCCAATTAACAATTTCATTAGATTTGAATTATATTACAGAAACAGAATTTCAAGAAATGAATATTTTATTAAAAGAAATAACAAATCAACTTAATGCGTTTAAAAACAGCCAATTAAGACGACTTCAACAAATCAAATAGCCATATCACCAAATAATCAAATCACCATATCACCAAATAATCAAATAACCAAATAACCAAATCAACAAATAATCACATCATCAAATAATCAAATCAACAAATAATCACATAATCATTAAACAAATGAATAACTCTATTTTTAACAAATTTACGCCGAAAGAGCCAAAATTTTTTCCGCTTTTGAAATCTTTGGCAGACGTTTCTGACAAGGCAGCAGAACAGTTAATTCTCTATATTGAGAATAGTAACAACTCTCTCTCACAAGATATTCATCAGAATATCAAGGACTTGGAGCATCGTGGAGACGAACTGACACACAAGATTTTTGATGAACTGAACATAACTTTTATCACGCCGTTCGACCGCGAAGACATCAACACTCTTGCAAATAAATTAGACGATGTTACCGACCAAATTTATGGTTGTTCAAAAAGAATTTTGTTTTATAAGCCTGAAAAAATGCCTGACGAGGCGTTGAAACTTGCAAAACTTGTCAAAGAATCGACCGAAATTATGGTACAGGCAGTTGCAGAATTAGACGCGCTCAAAAAACGACCGCAAACCATTGCAAAATATTGTGTAGAACTGCACGATATTGAAAATAAAGCAGACGAGGTGTTCCAAGATTTTATTATCAATCTTTTTGAAACCGAAAAAAATGCTATCGAACTGATAAAACTCAAAGAAGTTATCAACGTTTTGGAGGGTATTACTGACGAAACTGACCACGTTGGAAAAATTATTAAATCTATTATTGTAAAATACGCTTAACATTAATTTTAAATTGTAAATTTTAAATTGTAAATGATTTTTCTGCAAAATTTCTTATAATTTAAAATTTACAATTAACAATTTACAATTAAAAATTATGACCTTATTAATTACGATAATAGTTCTTGCGTTGATTTTTGATTTTATCAACGGTTTTCACGATGCGGCAAATTCCATTGCTACGGTTGTTTCTACAAAGGTTCTTACGCCGTTTCAGGCTGTTATTTGGGCGGCTGCTTTCAATTTCATTGCGTTTTTTATAGCAAAATACGTTATTGGCGAATTTGGAATTGCAAACACTGTTGCAAAAACGGTACTCCCCGAATTTATCACCCTTCCCGTTATTTTATCAGGCTTAATCGCCGCCATTATTTGGAATTTGATTACTTGGTGGTTTGGCATTCCGTCATCTTCTTCGCACACTTTGATTGGCGGTTTTGCAGGTGCTGCAATCACTCACACCGCATTGGCAACTCATACGAGCGGTTTGCAGTCAATACACGCAGGCACTATCGGAATTATTGCTGCGTTTATCATTATCGCGCCGTTGCTGGGTATGATTGGCGGACTTTTTATTTCGACAATCACAATGCACATCGCCAAAAAAGCCAAGCCAAGCACTGCTGAAAAATGGTTTAAGCGGTTGCAGTTGGTTTCATCGGCTGGGCTGAGCATCGGACACGGCTTGAACGACTCGCAAAAAGTTATGGGAATTATCGCTGTGGCGTTGATTACTTTCAACGTAACGGCTGCCCCTGACACGATACCGCATTGGCTGCAACTGACTGATATTCACGACATTCACGATTGGATACCGTTTGCCTGTTTCACCGCAATCGCTTTCGGCACAATGTCGGGCGGTTGGAAAATTATGAAAACAATGGGCAATAAAATCACCAAACTGACAGTAATGGAGGGCTTTGCCGCCCAAACATCAGGCGCATTAACGCTGTTTATCACGGAAATTCTGAAAGTTCCCGTAAGCACAACTCACGTTATCACAGGCAGTATTATGGGCGTTGGTGCAGTAAAACGGCTTTCGGCAGTGCGCTGGGGCGTAACCAAAGATTTGCTCGTGGCGTGGCTGCTCACAATTCCTGTCAGTGCGCTCTTGGCGGCGACAGTTTATTTTATTGTTTCGTTGTTTTAGCGTTTTTTTGCACACAGATGACACTGATTTAGACAGATAAACGCAGATTACTAACTAATTAATAATCTGCGTTTTTTTTAATAAAATCTGCGAAAATCCGTTTAATCCGCGTCATCTGCGTGCTTTTGAGACAGCGTTATCTGCGTGCTTTGGCACTTCATCAAGAATTTTTCAATACCAGCATTGCATCGCCGTAGCAGCCGAATTTATAGCCCTCTTTTATTGCTGTTTCGTAGGTTTTCATTACCAAATCATAACCGCCGAAAGTGGCAACATTCATCAACATTGTTGATAATGGCATATGAAAATTAGTGAGCAGGCTGTCAGCCGATTGCGTATTGTATGGCGGAAAAATGAAACGGTTTGTCCAACCTCCGTAAGGTTTTACTCTGTTATTCACCGTTGATGCGGTTTCCAACGCTCTGAAAGTTGATGTGCCGACTGCGCAAATGCTGTTTCCCGCCTCGTAAGTCGAGTTAAAAAGGTTGCAAAGTTCCTCGCTCACTTCCATCTGTTCGGAGTCCATTTTGTGTTTTGTCAAATCTTCTACATCAATATTGCGGAAGAGGCTCAACGAACAGTGCAAAGTAACGTAGCCAAAGTTTATTCCTCTGATAGTCAGCCGTTTAATGATTTCGGGGCTGAAATGCAAGCCTGCAAAAGGAGCAACCACAGCACCCTCTTGCGCTGCAAAAATGGTTTGATAACGCTCGGTGTCAATTTTTTCCGCAGGGCGTTTTATGTAGGTAGGCAGCGGAGTTCTGCCGTAAGAAAACAGCACTCTTTTAAATTCTTCGTGCGTGCCGTCAAAAAGGAAACGCACCGTGCGTCCGCGCGAAGTCGTGTTGTCGATAACTTCGGCAACGAGCGAGTCGTCTGGTCCAAAATAGAGTTTGTTTCCCACGCGAATTTTACGCGCAGGCTCAACTAATACGTCCCAAAGACGAAATTCCTTGTTGAGTTCGCGCAACAAAAACACTTCAATATTTGCCTCTGTTTTTTCTTTTGTGCCGTTCATCATCGCGGGAAAAACCTGTGTGTCGTTAAACACAAATAAATCGTCTTTGCCGAAATAATCAAGTATATCGACAAAATTTTTGTGTTCGATTTCGCCGCTTTTTTTGTGCAAAACCAAAAGCCGAGCATCGTCTCTGTTTTTTGAAGGGTGCTGTGCGATTAACTCTTCGGGCAGTTTAAATTTGAATTGTGAAAGTTTCATATAATTTTTTTATTTACGATTTACGAATTTAGATTGTTTAAATCTTGAATATGTTATTAAAATTGTAATTCTAAACTCTTTTATTTTAAAATTTCAGTTAAGTCAATAGAAATTAGGCAATTATCTTTTTTATCATACAAAATATTATCAATTAAAACGGCATCTGAACTTGCAGAAATTTCTGCAATTTTACTGCCAAAATTATCAATAATAAAAGTTTCTGTATTATTTGAAATGAATCTGTAATTGTCTGTGTTTAAGTAATTTAGATATAAATCTTTTGAGGGCAAAATGGTTTCAATATTTAATTCATCATCAATCGAAATCACGTTGCCGTTTTTGGTTACTGCAAAAACTTTTGTGTTGTCTAAATCATTCAAATTGACAAATTTTTCTGCATTATTAATAAAATATTCAAAATATTCATATTCAATAAAATAATCAAAATAATCAAAATCTTTTTCATTTATAATTTTTTCCTGTTTTTTTGAGAACACTTTTAAATTATCATTAATTACCAAAAAAATGTTATTTTCAGTAAAATAAAAATCTGAAATTATCTCTTTTTTGCCCAAATAATAGATAAATTTTGTTTTCCCCTCATTTTCTTTATCAAATGCGGCTACAAATGATTTTCCATACTTTACTCTATTTTTCTTTATGTCAATATTTTGATATGCGTATCCAAAATTAAGCATATAAATTAATCTATTATCTTCAAAAATATATGAACTGCTTGCTTCGTTTTTTTCAAAAAATGTTTTCCAAAGGATTTCACCATTTTTAAGACTAATTTTTGCAATTTTTTCACTTGATGCAATGTATGCGAAATCATTGTTATACAGCAAATTAGATTCTATTCCGAAAGCCATATCACCTGCCATTGCACCACCTATTGCTCCGCCAATCGCACCAAAAAGCACACCGCCAAGCACTGCACCTGCTGCTGCGCCGCCATTTCCGACAGATGTTTTCATAGCAACACTCCAACCTTTTCCCGAATTTACATCAATTTGGTGCAACCCATTAGATATGACCAATAATGATGTATCATTTATATCAATAATTCTATCTAAATCAAACGAGTTTTTTATTTTTTTTTGCCATAATACTTCTCCATTTTCAAGATTAGTTGCCATTAAAATTTTCTCGTTTCCAAATTTATGACCAATTCCAACTTTATTATTTTTGTCTGCAAAAGCAATTTCATTATCGCTCAAAATATTGTACTTTTTATTTCCGTTTTCAATATCAAGTAACATATTTCGATTAGATTCAAAAACTATTTTATCGCCAAATTGTCTAAAAATATTTTTATCATAACTAATATTTTTTGTCCATTTTATACTGTCTCTTGCAATATCATACAATATAACAAGCCCTTTGTTTCTGTCTTTTAATTGAACTGACAAATTGTTCAAATAAAGATTATATTCAAAAATTTTCTGCGGAAATTTATATTCATAACCGACAATATCAGAGTTTGTTGAGTTGTTGTAACCAAAAACTTTTTCAGTTTTTTCGACATTAACAGTATTTTTCTGCGCAAAAATTATTGGCGAAAAAACAATAAAAATTCCTAATAAAATCTTTTTCATCTGTTTATAAAAAATTATAAATTTAATTGTATTTTATTTTAAAAAAATCAGCGTTAATCCGTTAAATCTATGTTATCTGCGCGCTTAACAACTTTTCAAACTCTTCCCAAGTTGTGCAATTTTCCAACCTCACATCGCCGATTTTGGTGCGCTGCAACGCCGTCAGATGTGCGCCGCTGCCGAGCGCAACGCCGATGTCGCGGGCTAATGCGCGAATGTATGTGCCTTTGCTGCACACAACGCGAATTACAAGTTTCGGGTTGTCAAATTCCAAAATTTCGATTTCGTCAATCACCAAAAGTTTGGGTTTGAGTTCCACCTCTGCGCCTTTGCGGGCATAGTCGAAAGCGCGTTTGCCATTGACTTTTACCGCAGAATATACGGGCGGCGTTTGCCATATTTCGCCGACAAAATCTCTCAATTTTTCCTCCACCATTTCCCGTGTGATATGCTCGAACTCAAAAGTTTGGTCAATTTCGTGTTCGAGGTCAAACGAGGGCGTTGTTGCGCCGAGCCGCAGCGTAGCGATGTACTCTTTTACGCCTGCCTGCAAGGTTTCAATCTGCTTTGTGGCTTTGCCTGTCGTGAGAATCATCACACCTGTTGCCAGCGGGTCGAGCGTGCCTGCGTGTCCAACTTTTATTTTTTCGCCCAAATGCCTGCTAATCAGCCATCTGACTTTATTCACCAAATCAAACGAAGTCCAAGTTAATGGCTTGTCAAAATATAATATTTCGCCGTTTTGAAAATTCATTTTTATTCAATTTCTATTTTTTCGCCTAAAAATTTAGGTTGTTTTTTTGTTAAAAAATCAACAAAAACTTTTACTCTGGCAAATTTTTCTCTAATATTCGTTTTTAAACCAAAATATTTACCTACATCTTGCGCATTGAAACCGATAGCATTCAGTCCGTTGCGGCGGGCAAGAAAAACGGCGCGTTCGTTGTGAAATTTCTGCGAAATGACCACAAAATCGCTCTGCCCAAAAATTTCTTTCATTCTGATAACGGAGTCCAACGTGCGAAAACCTGCGTAATCAAGGAAAATAGCGGTTTCAGGCACGCCGCCCGCCATTAAATCGGTTTTCATTTGTGTTGGCTCGTCATAAGTTTTTCGGCTGTTGTCGCCGCTGACAACTATGTATTTGATTTTCTGCGCTTTATACAACTCAATCGCTGCCTCAATTCGATATTTGTAATAAAGATTTTCCTGTCCGTTCGACAAAAATTTTGATGTGCCGAGCAAAAGTCCAACCTTATTTTCGGGTATTTTTGCAATATCGCTGTAAAGAAAATTTTTGCTTTCTGCTTTTATTTTTTTATCAGCAAAAATAATCGCAAAAACAGACAATAAAACAATGATTATCAATGAAATAATAATTGTTTTTTTTTTAAAGATATTTTTTAGTTTCATTTTCTATTTTTTTTAGCACACAGATGACACGGATTAAACGGATTTACACAGATTTTTTTATTTTTCAATTTCAGTTCTGTATTTTTCTACATACCATTCTGAAGTAGCATTTTCTCTCATTGCCGCCTGCCCTTTTTTTAAATCGGGTAAATCGTATAATGTTTTGTCAAAATCTAACATACATTGAACACAAACAGCCAACCCATTGTCCATTGTTGGGTTTTCTTTGCTAAACATTTGCCAAACACCGCCTTCATCATAATAAACATCTATGATAAGGGAATTTTCATTCATAACGTGTGTTGTAGTAAAACAAAAAACGTTTTTATTTTCGTCTTTTAATTTCATATTTTTATTAAAAAAAATCTGTGTAAATCTATCTAATCTGTGTCATCTGTGTGCTTAACCAACCCGCAAATTCACATTACAAAACATCAAAATCAAAATCGCTGCGCCAACAATAATTCTGTAATAACCGAACGCTTTGAAACCGTATTTTGTAAGAAAATCAATGAAAAATTTGATTGCCAAAATCGCAACAATAAATGCAACAACACAGCCGATTATCAAAGTTGATACATTGTCAGATAACAAATTGACGCCATTTTGATTAACAATAAAATCAAGATGTTTAATGCTTTCTTTTTCAAAAATAAAGCACAAAACTTTCCAACCCGATGCGGCAGCCATTGTCGGCACAGCAAGGAAAAACGAAAATTCGGCGGCATTTTTGCGCGTCAATTTCTGCGACATTCCGCCCACAATCGTTGCCATAGAACGACTAACGCCCGGTATCATTGCGATACATTGGCAAAAGCCGATTGTCAGGGCTTTTTTCCACCCGATTTTTTGATTTTCGTCTGTTTTGGCGAATAATTTATCGGCAAAAAGCATAAAAATTCCGCCCAAAATCAGCATTATTGCCACAACGGACACTTTTTCAAGCAGTTCGTCAATTTGGTCTGAAAACAGAAAGCCCAAAACGGCAGCGGGCAGAAACGCAATGAGCAGTTTCCAATAAAAGTCCCACGTTTGAAAAAACCGTTTGAAGTACAGCACCAACACCGACAAAATCGCGCCAAACTGAATGATGACAGTAAATGCCTTCACAAATTCGGTGCTTTCAACGCCGAGCAAACTCTCGGTAATAATCATATGTCCGGTGGAAGAAATCGGCAAAAATTCCGTCAAACCCTCCACAATGGCGATGATAATTGCTTGCAACCAACTCATTTTTCACTGCGTTTTTTGTACATAATTCCCACAATCATCAGCACAAAACCTGCCACGCAAACAAACGGCGCAAGCGTTATTCTGCGAAATGAAAAAATGTCTGGATTGTAGTCCAAAACCGTTGTGCTGCCTGTCATAAGCAGAAATCCGATGATAATTACTGCAATCGAAATGGCAATTAAAATGTAATTTGTCTTTGTCATATATTTGTTTTTTTTTTAAGATTTTTTAAATAAAGTACAAATCATCACTTTTCATTCTGATATATTTGTTGATGCCGAAAAGTGCTGCTAAAAAACTGATAATGAAGCCGCTAACGAAAATCAGTGCAACAATCGGCGCGTAAAAATGCCAATCGTATAACGGCAGCGAACTGTCGAGTTGTTTGAGGTAGTAGCCGATGCCGAAAAGTCCCGCCGATGCCAAAAATGAGGCGATTAAACCGTTGATTACAAAGCGGTTGATAAACGGCTTGCGAATAAACCACGCTCTTGCGCCGACAAGTTTCATTGTGTTGATGATAAACCGTTTTGAGTAAATCGAAATGCGTATCGTGTTGTTAATCAATATGATAGTGATTAGCAAAAGCAGTGCGGAGGCGAGCAGCAAAATGATTGAAATCCGCTGCACATTTACATTCAACGCCGAAATCATATCTTTTTGATAAACCACATCTTCGATAAAATCGTAAGTTTTGAGTTTAGGCTCAATCTCTTTCAACGAATTTTCATTGGCAAATTCTGCGTTGAGATTGACCTCGATTGAGGCGTTAAAAGGGTTAAAATCAAGCAGTTCGGTTGGGTCGTCATCGTTATTTTTGATGTATTCCGTCAATGCCTCTTCCTTGCTTATATATTTGTATTGCTTTACAAAATCAACACTTTTCAGATAATTTTCAACGCGCTGAATATCAGAATTTTGTGTGCTGTCGCGCAAAACAAGTGCAATCACAACATTTTCCTTTGTATATTTTGCCGTATGAGATGCCCAAAGCAGCAAAAAAGCAACCAGCCCAACCATAAAAAGTGCAAGCGCAATGCTTATTGTAGAAGTAAAATAAAGATTAAAAAAAGAATCTTTTCTCGGTTTCCCATATTGATTTGCCGACATATAATTTTTTGTTAAAATATTGATTTATAATTAATTATCAAAAATAAAAAGGTGAATATTTTGCATTTATACACAATAAACCCAATTTTATAAAAGAAATGCAAAAGTAATAAATTTTGTGTTTAAATGCAATAGATTTTTTCAATAATTTTTTATCAGAAAAAAACATTAATTTTGCATCGAAAAAAATCATTTAAGTAATCACTAAAAAAACAACAAAATTATGGATAGAAACGAAACAATTTGCAACTGTATGGGCGTTACTCGCGGCGAAATTATTGACGCAATCACAGCAGGCGGACTTACAACCGTTGATGAAGTGGGCGAGGCAACAAGCGCAGGCACAGGCTGCGGCGGCTGTCAAGAAATCATTCAGGAAATTCTTGATGAAATAAACGGATAATTAACAAAAAAAAATTATTAACCACCAACCACACGAATTACACGAATAAAAGGGAATAAGTATTCGTGTAATTTGTGCTATGTGATTAATTTTACATTATATATTGCAAAACAATTATATTTATTTGGTTATTTGGCAATATTTTATTTCATTTCCAAAACCTTTTGAAAAATAGGGTCGTGATTGTAGAGAAAATCTTTACCGTATCTTTTACCTTTATACTCCATTTCAAAAACATAATCATCAATGGTGAGATTTACAGGAATTTCCGCTTGAAAATCGTAGAAATCTTCGGGGTTGTTTTTGTTTCCGCTCATATCAATACACGGCACGAGTTCAAAAATCAGTTTTGAGTTTGGCAATGAAAGAAAAAACGGTGTTGTGCTTCTGCCACACATATAACCTGTTGCTGTTCCAACAGTTACAAGATTTTCCGCCTGTTTGCACACAGACACAAACGCCAAAGAAGACGAAAATATTTTTTCATTAACTAAAACATATATTTTGCCATTGTAATTCAACGAAACACTGTCAGGACTAATTGTGTCGTTTTCTGTCTCTGATGTAGAAAAATAGTTTTCGCCGTTTATCTGAAATGTTTTAACAATTTCGCTTTCTCTTATTTTTGTAACATAATCAACAACTAACGGCGTATTTTTATAATAAACCCTACTGTCTGAAATTATCGGTTTATCAATAATGGACGATATAACTTCTTCCCACACCCAATCGCTGCCGCCGCCGTTATAACGAATGTCTATTACAACTTTGCTTATTTGCCTGTTCTTATATTTCAAAATATTTTTTTGCAAATAAGGTATTTGTTCCTCGTCCATACTTGGTATTCTGATATATAGGATTTTTTCTTTGCCAAAGTATTGCACTTGAAAAGCAAACAAATTTTTAAAATCACAATGCCAACCTACAATACCTAAATCTTCCATAAAATGTAAAGTAATTATACTGTCATTAATTTGATAAGTATGTGAATCGTCAATATTCAATCCAACATCTTCTGGCGAATAAAATCTGTTGGTATAATATTTTTTATTTTTAAAATCCCACCTGATACTGTTATCTTTTAATCTATTCCAAGTAGCAACATAATAATCAACGTCTATATCGCCAATTTTTAATATTTGCGCTTTAGCTGGCAATACTACTGTTTTCATATTGTGTGCCAAATAACTATTTGCTGAATAATAAAAATTGCCATTGACATATTGTATTGGAGTAGGAATAATCATAAAAGGGTCATATTTTCTATTACTGTATTTTGTGCGTTCAATTGCCTGTGCGTCAATATAATAATTGTTGTTTTCC
Source organism: Prevotellaceae bacterium (assembly GCA_031260925.1). GTDB lineage: Bacteria > Bacteroidota > Bacteroidia > Bacteroidales > Paludibacteraceae > F0058. The sequence goes on from JAISKN010000106.1 coordinate 11,937, forward strand.
AAACCAGCAGGGTATTGACGTATATCTTCGTGCTGGTCTTGACACAAAAGTAATATTCTTTGCGTTAAATAATAGAAACTTTCAAAACTGCTAATTGTGTCAACCGACTGCGCCAATTTGTTGATTTCATCATAGATTTTTGTGCCTGTAACCTTTTCCCTAATTGGAATATTCGGCTCAATCTCTTTAATTGCCTGCACCAAAAACTCAACATCTTGCCTCATCTGCTCTTTTGTAAGGCTCGGCATTTCAATATCTTGCGCATTTACCGCAGCAACGCAAGACAACAATATAAATAAAAATATTTTACGCATTGTTTTGTTTGTTTATTCTGGTTAAATAATCATAGTGAAATTCTAAAAATTCTTTTAAATGTCCTTTTCTGTAATCGCAAATATCGGGTTCTTGTCCGCTATACTCTGATTCTATTCTAACAAAAGGACAGCCGCCGCCGCAAACTGGCAAATGAAAACATTTTCTGCATTCGTGGTTGTCGAAAGGGTCGCCCGCAACATAATATCTTGTTAATAAACTTTGATTTACATTTTCGGGCTGCAACAAATTGCCAACAATTCTGTTTTTATAACCAACATCATTCCAGCATTTATATAGTTCCCCTTCGGGTCCGATAGTTAAATGATATGGGTTGCGAATGGCGCACTCGTATCTGAAGTTATCTGGATATAAACCCAATGCATTAACGCCGTTTTGTTTATATAAGTCAATCAGAAAACGTGCTTTCTTTTCTCTGTCGAAAGCGCAGTCTAACGCATTGCAATTAGTGTCGTTGGTTATAAAACCTGGCACGACATAAACAGCACCTTTATATTTCTTATAAAAAGCAGCGTAGGTTTTTATGAAATTTTCTTTATTGCTGTCGTCAATATTAACTCTGACAACAACAGAAAAATCAGGCTTTTGCGTTTTTAAATTATCAATATTTGCAATAATTTTTTCAAATGTGCCTTTTCCAGATTTTAAAAATCTTCTTTTGTCGTGTTCCTCTTTTAACCCGTCTACTGTAATTTGAATTTGCCGTATATCTAATTCATCTAATTTTTCAATTACTTTATTGTCAAGCAAATAACCGTTAGAAATCATAGAGGCGGAAAAAGCAAGATTGAGTTTTTTAATTTTTTCTGTCAAACTTACAATTCTGTCAAATGCCATTAACGGCTCTCCGCCAAACCAAGTAACACTGACAGATTTAATTTGTTTTAGTTTTTTTATAAAATCAATTATTGCATTTTCAACATCGTCAGTCATATAAATTGCGGGTTTGTCGCCTTCAAAACAATATGGACAAGCAAAATTACAATGCAAAGTCGGGTTTATTGTAAGTTCCAAATGAGAATTATCAAAACGCCTCATTTGTGTCAGATATTTTATGTTGTAAAACTCGTCATTATCGTTTTCTACCAATGCTTTCATTTCTACCAACTGCCCAAATAAATCTTTATCGTCTAATTCTATAATGTTAATACTCTGCGAAATATTGTGTATAAATTCAAAAGTTTCTTTATCTAATTCTGCAAAACTGTTTGAAAGCGAATTATATAAAAGAAAGCCGTATTTCTCAGATTCGAATAAAAAGTTATATCTTGACCATTTCATAGTTGTAATTTTTAAAAAAAGGGGTATAATAATATAAAAATACCCCTTTCCGTTTGTTAAATAATTTTAAATTAAGCAAAGTCGCCAATAGGTTGTAACCAAGCGAATGAGTCGCATCTTTTTTGTGCTGCACAAACGTAATATGGCTCACACGAACTTTTGCCTGTTGCACACAATGTGTGTGTGCCACAATAAGACGTACATTTTTCACCTGTACAAGACTTTGTTAATGTATCGTTAAGTCCGCCAGTGATTGCATTCATTTCACCATTCGTCAGCAATGAGGTGAAAGAGTTTTTTGCTGCCAAGTTTTCTTTTCTTGGCTTTTCAATAAATCCTAATTTCATAATGATTAAGTTTTTGAAGTGAATAATAAAAAAATATCGCAGCAAAGGTAGTGCCTAAAAATATATTAATCAAAAAATTTTGTTCAATATTATGTCAAAAAAGCGTCAATATTTATGACAACGCCCAACATAATTCGGGAGTATGCGTTTTTATAAAATCATTCAAATCTTCTTCACTGAAATATGCAATAGTCAAATATTGTTTAACATCTTCTTTTTCTGGCGAAACGCTTACTGTAAAATTGCAGTTTAGCACTTTGGAAATTCTTTGCAAAAGCACATAATCTATCTTTTTTCGTTTGAAAATTGAATAGACGTTTGTTCTTGTGCAACTTATAAGGCTTGCAAATTCAGACACAGACAAATTCTGTTCTTTAACTTTTTGCTTGATATATTCACCGATTATCATATTCATAACAATAAATTGGGGCGTAAATTATTCCAAAAAACCTATTTGCTAATAACAGGCTCTGCAAAACCTAAGCAATCAAATAAGCAAGAACATTCCACCCCCGTCGGCGCGAATCGTCATACTTATTCTCATTGCTTTTATAGAAATTTTGCAGATTTCGTTATTAGCGAGAATAAAAAAAATTATATACATAAAAAAATTATGGCACAAAAGTATATAAAAAAATTCAACTATAAAAATTATCAAGATAATAGAAGACCAATTAAATAAAGAAAATAAAATAAAGAAACCTGTCATTCCCGCGAAGGCGGGAAT
>JAISKN010000107.1 GCA_031260925.1 Prevotellaceae bacterium
AATATTGACGTTACAATTCCGCGAAACCAACTGACTGTGATAACGGGCTTGAGCGGCAGCGGCAAATCGTCTTTGGCGTTCAGCACCATTTACGCCGAAGGACAGCGGCGTTATATTGAAACTTTTTCGGCGTATGCGCGCCATTTCATCGGAAATATAGAACGCCCTGACGTTGATAAAATTTCGGGTTTAAGTCCTGTCATTGCTATCGAACAAAAAACAGTTTCGCACAATCCCCGCTCAACTGTCGGCACAATTACTGAAATTTACGATTTTTTGCGCCTGCTTTATGCGCGTGCCGGCGCGGCATATTCTTATGCCTCGGGCGAAAAAATGGTGCGCTATACAGATGAACAAATTTTAAATTTAATTTCACAAAAATTTGATAATCAGGCAGTTATTTTGCTTGCGCCTGTGGTTAAAGCGCGAAAAGGTCATTATAAAGAGTTGTTTGAAAGCATTAGAAAAAAAGGTTTTACAAATGTAAGAATTGACGGTGAAATGCGCGATATTGTGTTCGGGCTGAAACTTGACAGATATAAAAATCACGATATTGAAGTGGTGATTGACAAGTTAATTATCTCGGAAAAATATGAGGCACGCCTGAAAAAATCGTTGAAAACAGTATTAAAAATGGGCGATGGAGTGCTTATGCTAATGGAAAAAGAGAGCGGTAAAATTAATTATTTTTCATCAAAATTGATGTGTCCGCAGACAGGACTTTCATACAACGAAACTGCGCCGCACAATTTTTCGTTTAACACGCCAAAAGGTGCGTGCCAAAAGTGTAACGGCTTGGGAACGGTCAATCAAATTGATATTTCAAAAATTATCCCAAATCAAAATTTAAGCATTGCAGCAGGCGGAATTTTGCCGTTGGGAAAAGAGCGCAAATCTTTGATTTTTCAGCAAATAAAAGTAATCAGCGAAAAATATGGTTTTGATTTGAATACGCCAATTTCCGAAATTTCAGAAGAGGGATTAAACGAAATTTTAAACGGCTCACCTGAAACGCTAAATATCTCATTTTCAGGCAATAATGACACTTTTTACAACCACACAAATTACGAGGGATTAATTCATTACATCGAACTGCAACAAGATGAAACGGCATCGGCATCTGAGCAAAAATGGGCAGGACAGTTTTACCGCCCTGTTGTTTGCCCAGAATGTAACGGCGCAAGGTTGAATAAAGAGGCGTTGCATTACAGAATTAACAATAAAAATATTGTCGAAATTTGTAATTTTTCGATTGACGAACTCAAAATCTGGATTGATAATTTGATGCCAGAACTCTCTGATTCTCAACAAAAAATCGCTTTTGAAATAATAAAAGAAATTTCTACGCGGCTCAATTTTTTGCTGCAAGTAGGGCTGAATTATCTTACTTTGGCGCGGGCAACGGAAAGTTTGTCAGGCGGCGAAGGGCAGCGCATACGCCTTGCAACGCAAATAGGCTCGCAACTTGTGAATGTGCTGTATGTGCTTGACGAGCCGAGTATTGGGCTGCATCAGCGCGACAATGTGAAACTTATTCAGTCGCTGAAAAATCTGCGCGATATGGGCAATTCCGTGATTGTGGTTGAACACGACGAAGAAATGATGCTTTCGGCGGATTACATCGTTGATATGGGACCGCGCGCGGGGCGGCTCGGCGGCGAAGTGGTTTTTGCAGGAACGCCGCAAAATTTGCTAAAAACAGACACATTAACAGCGAGTTATCTTAATGGAAAACGAAAAATTGAGTTTTTGCAGGAACGCCGCAAAGGCAATGGAAAGTTTTTAAATCTTATCGGTGCAACAGGCAATAATCTTAAAAATGTTGATTTAAAAATTCCGTTGGGAATGTTTATCTGCGTGGCGGGAGTTTCTGGCAGCGGTAAAAGTTCGCTGATTAACAGAACTTTACACCCAATTCTCAGTCATCATTTTTACCGTTCAAACGCCGAGCCATTGCCATACAAAAAAATTGAAGGCATTGAAAATATCGACAAAGTTATCGAAGTCGACCAGTCGCCAATCGGGCGCACACCTCGCTCAAACCCTGTAACTTACACGGGAGTTTTTTCTGACATCAGAAATCTTTTTGCAGGATTGACCGAAAGCAAAATGCGCGGCTACAAAGCAGGCAGATTTTCGTTTAATGTCAATGGCGGACGTTGCCCTGTTTGCGATGGAAGCGGCTATAAAACGCTCGAAATGAACTTTTTACCTGACGTAATGGTGCTTTGCGAAGAGTGTCAAGGCAAGCGTTACAATCGCGAAACGCTCGAAGTCAGATTTAAGGGAAAATCTATTGCCGATGTTTTAGATATGACTATAAATCAGGGAGTTGAGTTTTTTGAGAATATTCCCTCAATTATACCAAAACTCAAAATGTTGCAGGAAGTGGGCTTGGGCTACATCAAACTTGGGCAATCTTCGACAACGCTTTCGGGCGGCGAAAGTCAGCGTGTAAAACTCGCAACCGAACTCGCCAAACGCGACACTGGGCGCACTCTCTACATTCTCGATGAGCCAACAACAGGACTGCATTTTGAAGATATAAAAGTGCTGTTGAAAGTTCTAAATCGTCTTGTAAAAAATGGAAATACGGTAATTATTATCGAACATAATCTTGATGTGATAAAATGTGCCGACTACATAATAGAAATGGGACCAGATGCTGGAAAAAACGGCGGAAAAATCATTGCGCAAGGCACGCCTGAACAAATTATAAAAAACAAAAACAGTGTAACCGCACCATATCTTACGCCATACCTCGACCAGCAAGTTTAAACCAACTCCAGCCAATTACTATAAAAATCATCAGAATTGAATAAATATTAAAGTATTTTTTTGTTTTATCTGTACAAAGCGATATTCCATAGGCGGCAAACATCAAAATAAACGGCAACGCAGGATAATGAAAGCGTTCTGATTGCGCAAACGGACTAAATGCAATAACCATCAAATAGCCAATCATATATGAGCCGACAAGAATATATTTTCGCCACTCCTTGCGTTTTATAATCATAAAAAGTGAAAACATTGTAAAAAATGCCATTATATTTTTATCAAAATTACCGCCGTGAATCAGACGTTGATTGTCTTGACTTGGAGTATTAATAACTGTTGGAAAAGGAATTGCAAAAATCATAGGAGCAAACACTGCACCTGATAAATTTTTCACAAATTTATTTCCGCCTTTTCGTATCGCGCGCCACTGCATAGATGACGTTTGCGCATCATTGCGCCCTTCCCAAGTTTGTTCAACATCCATCATTACTTTCCCGCCAATAAAATAAGCAAGAACGGCTAATGTCCAAACTCCCACAATAATTTTTTGTTTCCAATTCACAACACGTTTTGACGAAAACAAAATCGCAGTGATTACCGAAAGTAATAAAACAGCCCCCAAAGGAACGCGTAAAAAAAACATAGCAATTATTGCCAAAACAGGCGGAGCAATCGTCATAACCGTATATTTTCCCAAACGCAGCATTGCATCAACACGCTCCAAAAAGAAAACTGCAATAAAAAGCATTTCCACTTCTTTAACGTGCAGCCCGCAATAGAAAATTAAATTTGGAAAAATCATACACAAAATTGCGCCTATTCGCCCCGCATTTTCACCAAATGTTCTACTGCCTAAACGATACATCAATAAAACTGTATAAGCACCTAACAAAGCCTTTATTAATCTGGCAATCATAACTGTATGTCCATAAGAACCGCTCAAAACGCCAGTTTCATCTAATTTAACAAATCCCAAATATTTATATATAAAACCAAGATATGCAGGATAGCCCTGGTCTGACGAATCTATATATTTTAATTCGTGAGTGAAGCCATTTTGTACAATTCCAAGAGCAGTGCCGTGATAACCAATTGCGTCCATTGAGATAAATTCAAAAGGCTGTCCTGTAACTATTTTATAGAAAAAATAACTGAAAATAACGTAGCAAATACGAATTACCAATGCAGTATTAAAAAGTTTTTTTGAAAAAAATTTGTCTGAATAACCACTCCATTTTTTTGTTAAAACATTTGCAAAATGAAAAAATAAAAATACTTCGGCAATTCCAAAAAGGTAAAAATACCAACCCATTGTGTGTTTAAAAAATATCACAATGCAGGCAAGTAAAGAGGCAAAATAGATGTAAATTGCCTTTTCTGTAAAAAATTTTGGAAAATAGTTTAACACTTTTTTTTAATTGTAAATTTTAAAAAATTGTAAATTACAAATTGTAAATTTTAAATTATTTTATGTAACTCATATAACTCCTATAACTTCTTAACTCCTTTAACTTCTTAACTTAATTTTAAATATTCTTTGTTCAAATTATTCAAATGATTTTCAATAGAAAACTTTTTACGAATTTCCGTTACATTGTTTTTTGCCTGTTCTTTATAAAAATTTTCATTTTGCAAAAATAGTAAAAATTTATCAAATAAATCGTTTTCATCTTTGGTTTTGTAAAGATTTGCAAATTTTCCGTTTTCGGTAATCTCTTTCATCACGTTCCAATCATTCACAAAAGTAGGAACTTCCGCAGCAATAGCCTCAATTACAGCAATGCCGAAAGTGTCGTGGTCGGTTGAATAAATGAATGCGTCAATATTCTGCAAAATTGCAGGCACATCGTTGCGCGAGCCAACAAAATGAACATTATCAAGTTGATTTTTTATGCAAAATTTCGTGCATTCATCGTAAAAGTGCGGCGTTTTCTCGTCTTTTTTACCTACAAAATAAAAATCGAAATCAATACCGCTGTCTTTCAATAATTTTAGAAAATTACAAACAGTAAATTGGTCGCGCACATCTACAAAATTACCAACCATAGCCATTTTTATGCCGATTTTATCGTTGTTTGGTAAATTTGGTTTATCATAAATTTTTGCGAATTTTTCAAACGAAATTCCATTATAAACAGTTGTTTGTTTTTGCAAATTAAGATTATATTTTTTTGTGTAATATTCTCTTTGATAATTACTTACAAAGAAATTTTCAACTGTTTGTTTAATTATAAATTTTAATAAAAAATTACCATTTTCAAAGCCGTGATATGTCTGAACAACTTTTATTTTTGTTCCCAAACAGGCGATTTTTGCATAAAAAGCATCTATAAACTGTTGAGAATGAACAATGTCTATTTTTTCAGATTTTAAAATTTGTCGTAATTTGAAAAAATAATTAATATATGGAAATGTTGGCTCAAGTTTAAAAAATTTTGGCTGCGTATCATAAAATTCCTCTTTTAAACTGCCGCCTTTACGATGAATTCCAATAAAATCAAACTTTGCCTTGTCAGCATTTTTAAAAACGTCAAGTAACAGAGTTTCTGTTCCTCCACGATTTAATGAGCCGAGTAAATAAGCAATTTTCATTCTACAAAAATTTCTTTATATTTTTCACAACTTTTTAACAATTCCATCTTATGTTTTTCCGAAAAATCTTTGTTTCGCAAGGTATATTCTTCCGAAAATGTATTTTTTTCGTTTTTACGAGCGTTTTCTTTTTGCAAATATTCGTCAAGCGTACAAATGACCTTTGCAGGCACGCCTACCGCAAGTGAATTGTCTGGAATATCTTTGCTTACAACACTGCCAGAACCTATTGCCGTGTTGTTGCCAATTGTAACGCCTGGCAAAATTACCGCCCCAGAACCAATAAAAACATTGTTGCCGATTTTAACATTGGCAACGCGCGAATAATTAGTAAAAGTTTTTGATAGCGAATCGTGCGCAAAAATATGCACATTTGGCGCAATTCTCGCATTATCGCCAATTTCGATATGCCAACAATGGCTTGGGTCTATAAATACACCACCCATAATAGTTGGATTTTTGCCAATTTTTAGCCCGCGTTTTTTTAATTTTTCAAGGTCTTGTACGCCTCGAAGTTTGTTTAAAATTTTTTGTAAAATTTTCATTTTGATAATGTGTTTTTAATGTTTTTTAATAAAAAAAATATTCTATTTTTTAATAATAGCCACTGTCTTGGTGTTTTGTATAGTTTTCTTACCTTTTTTGGCTGCTTTTGCATATCAACTTTTGCGATTTCATATTTGAACTCATTCGTATATTTACCGTGAATATAATAACGTGTTAATGTATAAACACGTAAATTATCAAGCATTTGCTTTAAAATAGGGTTATTTTTTTCTTCATTTTCCAAATAATCAAGATTAAAAATAAAAATGGTTTCAGGCTCGTAAATTTTATCAAAAGCAACACCTCTGCTTTGTTGTTCAACATCTTGGTTATAAAACGCTAACGGCTTATTAACTAAAACAACCTTATATTTCAACGCTATTCGCAGCCACAAATCAAAATCTTCTCCAAGCGTTAAATTGGGCTTAAAACCGCCCATTTCATCGAAAATACCTTTTTTTATAACGGCAGTAATTGAAGTTATTGGCATATACAACGAATTTATATAAGCCTGCATATAGTCAAAATAGCCGCGTTCAAAACCATCGGGAACGCCGATTTTTGCAGGAATATTTTTGCCGTTTTTCACTTTGAAATAGGAACTTGCAAAGAGTACGCCTTCGGGGAAATCGTCTATCAAATTTTTTATCTCTTCCAAAAATGTCGGTTGCCACCAATCATCAGCGTCAAGAAAGGCGATATAATCGTATTTTGCCGCCTTTACGCCGTTGTTGCGTGCAGTTGAAACACCCGAATTTTCCTGTGTTAAAATTGTAAATTGTAAATTGTAAATTGTAAATTGTTTTGCAATTTCCAAAGAATTATCCGTAGAGCCATCATCAATCACAATCAGTTCCCAATCTTTAAAAGTCTGATTGACAACCGAATTGATGGCTTTTTCAATATATTTTGCCTTGTTGTATAACGGAATTATTACTGAAAACATTTTTATTTTATTGTTTTTTTTAAAAATTTGTCAATCGCTCTTATAAAAAACGTATTTTTATATTTTTGTGTGTTTCGCAAGTAAAAATGCAAAAGTTTATATAAAAAATTTCGCGGGTCTTTGATTGGTTTGCCTGCAATTTTAGAAAGGTTGGCAAGATATTCCTTTTCAAAAATGTCTAATTTTTGAAAGAATTTTATGCCGTATTTTTCAAAATATTCAATCACCTTTTCATCTTGCCAAGTATAAGACTCGTTGAATTTTAAAAGCGCAAAAATATCAATGCCCTGTTTTTGATATTCATCTGTAAAATAATCTGGAATTTTGTCAGTAAAAAGTTCCGTTTCTATGCTATTGTAATAACCGCGATGCAGTTTGATTGCATTGTCCATCTGTTTTTCGGCATTGCGGCTATAATCACAGTTTTGCACAATAAAACACTGATAGTAATAACGTTTGCTTTTTTCGCGTTTGGGGTTAAGTAGTGGAAGGTGCATTATAAAAAAATCTTTCACAAAAAATTCACGCGGAGTAGATTTTTTAGGCCAAGGCACCCGCGCAACGTGCAATTTTCCAGGTTCGGGTTCAGAGCCATCATCAAAAAATGCCCACTGATACAATCCGTCAGGATATTTGCAGTGTTTTTGGTCGCTACCAATCCACACCCACTGAAAATTGAAAATATCACCTGCTTTTGCATTGACAATTTTTTGCCAATCGGAAGTTTGTGCATAGTTAGAAGTAAAAATTTCGTCAGCATCAAGTGCAATGAAAATTTTTTCTCCTTCAATTTTTCGAGCCTCAGCATACATCAAACGCATACGGCTATTTTCGTCATATTCTGCTTGGACATTATCAACCATTATCACTTTCTGGTATTTTTTGTAAATTTCGCGACTACCGTCAGTGGAGTTTTGGTCGGCAATAATGATATGGTCTGCCCACAATGAAGTTGCAGTCAGAAAAGCATCTAAAATCCACGCTTCATTGCGCACAGGAGTAAGGCAAATAAGTTTTGGCTTTGTTGTTGTTTTCATAAGATTAAAATTTAAAGTTAAAAAAAATACACATAAGATAAAAAACAAAAATATTAGATGTTTTTAAATATAACTTTTTTTGTTTGTATGTATAAGATTGCAGTTCTGATGCTAATTTTTTTGCCTCTTTGTAAGAAAAATGTCTATACGCTTCTTTTAATTTTGCATAAACAATGTAATCATTCATTTCTATGTCATCAAAATTACATTCAACAGGAAAAAGTTCCTTCAAATATTTTTTTACGGCAATATATCCTTCAACATATCTTATTCTACCTTGAGAAGATTGCGGTCTGCTTCCAGAATCTGTAGTTTGCCGAAACACTGCTGTTACATCAGAAATATAACCAAATTTTGTGTATTTAGCCAAAATAGCCTGCATCGGATAATCTTCTATTGAAAATTTTCGTTTTACGAACTCATCTAAATCCAAATATTTCAATAAATTCCGTTTGAAAAATATAGTTGCTGCCGCTGCCACTGTTCCATATTTGGCATCATCATTAAAAACCCAGCCGATTTCATTAGAATATCCGGTTCCTACTACTAATCCTTTTTTGTTATACAAATGATAAAATCCAGTACGCACGAAACCAAAATCTGAATTATTTTCCAAATAATCGTATTGTTTTTGTAGTTTTAAATCATCACACCAATAATCATCTCCAGCACAATGGGCAATATATTTTCCTCTACAAAGAGAAAGTAAATCTACAAAATTTTTCATCAAACCTTGATTTGTTTCTTGTAATAATAATTTAATGATTGCAGGATTTTGTTCTTGATACTTTTTGCAAATATTCCGAGTTGTGTCCGTACTACAATCTTCCCCAATAATCAATTCATAAGTAAAATTACATTTCTGAGATATAATACTGTCCAAACATTGTTTCAATAAATTTTCTTGATTATAAGTCAAAACAATTACTGAAACAACAGGTTTTTTTACTATGTTTTTATCTTCTATTATCATATTCGTAATTTTTTACCGTTTAATTTTTAATCTTTGCTTAATTTTTAAATTATCAGATGTCAAATGATTGTCTTTTCTGATTTTTGCAACCGTTGTGCCGTATTTTTTTGCGATGGCGTAAAGCGTGTCGCCCTGTTTTACAACGTAAATAATCTCTTTTTCAGTTGTTTGCGCTGCTTTTTCGGGCATTTTTTCTGTTGAAATGCTTTTTTCCATTAAAACATTGCTTTCCGTTTCTAAAATTCTGCAACCTGAGCGCAGGCGGGCAGAGTAGTACGGCTCAGTTGATTTGGAAATTCGCAACCCTGCAACAGAGGCGTGAATGAACTGAAAAACGCCATTTTCCACCGAGTCGGAAATTACCATTCCAACGTGTCCGATGCTGTTTTTTATGCGCCTGCCTTCAAAAAAAACAAGGTCGCCCTTTTTCACTTTGTCCTTATCTATGTGAGTAGGAGATAGATACTGCGCCGTGGCGGTGCGCTGAATGTTGATGCCGAAATTTTTGAAAAGATACTGCATAAACCCCGAACAGTCGAAACCAGCAGGCGTTGTGCCGCCGTAATGATACGGCGTTCCGAGAAAAATTTTGCTGAACGCAATAATCGAATCAACTAAATAAACCGATGCTTTTTCTGGCGGAATAATTGTGTCAATCTCGGTTGTATCAATAGGTTCTTCGTAATCTTCCTCATCAAAAAATTGCGCAGAAACCGTTGTTGTTGAGCAAAGAACAAAGAGCAAAAAGCAAAGACATATTTGCCAAGTTAAAATATGTTTGTTTAAATTTTTCATTTATGAATTATGATTACCTGTTACTTGTTATAATTTGTGTTAATCTGTGTAATCAGTGGACTTTTATTAAAATTCTTTTAATTTTTGATAAATTTTTTGAATTGGCAAGCCCATTACATTGTAAAATGAGCCTTCGATTTTTTCCACGCCCACAAAGCCGACCCACTCTTGAATGCCGTAACTGCCTGCTTTGTCGTAAGGCGCGTATTTGGTTAAATAATAGCCGATTTCATCGTCAGAAAGCGGCGAAAATGTT
>JAISKN010000118.1 GCA_031260925.1 Prevotellaceae bacterium
AATTTCAGAGAGTTATTTTTGTTGTCCTGAAAGGATTCGAACCCTTACACGCAGAACCAGAATCTGATGTGCTACCGTTACACCACAGGACAATATTTTTTCGGGCTGCAAAATTACAATATTTTTTTTTATTGACAAAATATTTTTTGTAATTTTGCAAAAAAATTAAACGCTAAACTTAAAAAAAATGTTTCACAATTTTGTAAAAGTTGCTGCTGCAATTCCGATAGTAGAAGTTGCCGACTGCCAAACCAATGCCGAGCGAATTTTTGATTTAATTCAAGAGGCTGAAAATCAGGGTGTTGAAATCGTTTGTTTCCCCGAACTTTGCATTACTGGCTACACTTGCGGCGATTTGTTTTATCAAACCGAATTGCAGAAAAACGCACTAAAAGCATTGATTTGGCTTGTGGAAAAAACAGCAGATTTTCACATTACTTTCATTGTTGGGCTGCCGATTTATTTCAAAAACGCGCTTTTTAACGTGGCGGTTGTTTGCCGTAATGGAAAAGTTAGGGGTTTTGTGCCGAAAATCAATATGCCGAATAATAATGAATTTTATGAAAAAAGATGGTTTTCGTCAGGGCAAAATATTGTAAATCAAGATATTATCTTGCCAAACGAGTTTGATGCTGCTCCTTTTGGCGTAAATTTGATGTTTGAGTACAATGAGTTTAAATTTGGCATTGAAATTTGTGAAGATTTATGGACTCCAATTCCGCCGTCATCTCAACTTGCGATGCACGAAGCGGATTTTATTTTCAATCTTTCGGCAAGCAACGAACTGACTGCCAAGCATTTATATCGGAAACAACTTGTGGCGCAGCAGTCGGCGCGGTGCATTTCTGGTTATGTGTATGTTTCGGCAGGCTTTGGCGAAAGCAGTACAGATTTGCTTTTTGCCTCGTCTGCTTTTATTGCTGAAAATGGCGTAATTCTTGCTGAAAGCGAAAGATTTGTTTTAGATAAACAATTAATAATCAGCGAAATAGATATTGACAGATTGCGGGCTGACAGAGCAAAAAACTCCAATTTCAACAATTCGTGTAACTCTACTGAATATCAAATAGTTGGAATTTATAACGAAGATAATGATTGGCAAAATTTTACCCGCAAAATCGACCGTTTTCCGTTTGTTCCGCAAGGCAAAGATTTAGACGAGCGTTGCGAAGAAATTTTTAATATTCAGGCAAATGCGCTTGCGGTGCGGCTTTTTCACACGAAAATAGATAAGGTTACAATCGGCGTTTCGGGCGGTTTAGACAGCACGCTCGCGCTTTTGGTAACGGCGGCGGCGTTTGATAAACTGAAAATCGACCGCAAAAATATTTTTGGCATCACAATGCCAGGTTTTGGCACAACTGCCCGCACAAAAAACAATGCTTGGGCTTTAATGCGCTCGCTTGGAATTTCGGCAGAGGAAATTTCGATTGAAAAAGCGGTGTTGCAGCATTTTGCAGACATTGGACAAAGTGCTGATAATCACAATGTTACCTACGAAAACAGTCAGGCGCGGGAACGCACGCAAATTCTGATGGATTACGCAAACAAAATCGGCGGACTTGTAGTTGGCACAGGCGATATGAGCGAACTTGCGCTCGGCTGGGCAACCTTCAACGGCGACCATATTTCAATGTACGGCGTAAATCTGGGCGTGCCGAAAACGCTTGTGCGGCATTTGGTTAAGTGGGTTGCCACACAATTTACGATTTACGATTTACGATTTACAAATGAGGCGACAGCGAATATTTTGCTTGATATTGCTGAAACTCCGATTTCGCCTGAACTGCTGCCTGCCGATGAAAATGGCGAAATTGCACAAAAAACCGAAGATGTGGTTGGACCTTACGAATTGCACGATTTTTTTCTGTATTATTTTTTGCGCTTTGGTTTTTCGCCCGAAAAGATTTTGTTTTTGGCAGAGCAGGCATTTTGCTTGCAGAGCCAAGACGAAAAAATTTATACATCTGAAGAAATTAAAAAATGGCTGAAAGTTTTTCTCAAACGCTTTTTTGCCAACCAATTTAAGCGCAGTTGTATGCCAGACGGCGTAAAAGTCGGCTCTGTCAATCTTTCCCCGCGCGGCGATTGGCGTATGCCGAGCGATGCAAGTGCAAGAGAGTGGTTAATGGATTGAGTTGTTTTTAGCACGCAGATAACGCTGATTTAATAGATAAACGCAGATTATTTTTATAATCTGCGTTTAATTTTATTGCATTAAAATCTGCGAAAATCCGTCTAATCTGTGTTATCTGCGTTCTGTTAAGTTTCCTTTATCAAGCCACGCCCAATGCCGCGCCACTGCTCTGATTTCCTCAAAACTGAAATCATCGCCGAGTTTTTCTTTGACAGGAGTAACAGATTTTACAGTTTCGTCAATGAGCGGCAAAATCTTTTCCACTTTTTCTTTTGGCACAAGCGCGAAAACCGACACTTTGCCGCTTGGAATATAATGTGAAAGGTGTTCCATAATGGTGCTTTCCTTTAAGCCGCGTTCCTCGCAAATTTGCTGAAAAGTTTTGCCTTCGTTGAGCATTTTTAGCGAAAGTTTCGCGCTGTCGCCTTTTTTGGGCGGAACAGTTTTTGGCAAGGTTTTAATAACGGCTTCATCAACAGGAATTTGCAGATTTTTGCTGTCAATCAGCGGTTTATTGTAAAAACGCACTCGCTTTAAATCTTCTATAAAAATTATTAATTTTTGCTCAATTTCTAAAAGATGTTTATAGTAAGTTTTCGATTTTTTTATACCGTAAAATTCTTTGATATTTTGCCGCAAAGGCAACAGTAAATTATTGATATACAGCGGATAGAAATATTCTACTGCTTTTTGACAACGGGTTTGAATTGCCGAGAAATCACCATTTTCTTCAAATCCCGCGTGTAGGGGCGTTGCGCGCAACGCCCCTACGATGTCGGGATTTGCACACAGATTTTGCAGTTGATTTTGAAATTTTTTAATCGTATCTTCCTGCAAATGAGCAAATTTGCGCATTTCGCCTGAGAGTTTTCTTGCCTCGTCAAACTCTGCACCGAATTTATCTTTTAACAATTCATCAAATTCATAAAGTATTGAAAATAAATTAACTAACTCAAAATTTTCTTTCAATTTTTCTGTCCAAAAAATCTGTTTTTGAATTTTAAGAGTGTTTTCGAGTTCGTTTTGCGAACGCTCTTTTTCTGAAAGTGCAATCGCATATTTGTCGGTTTGAATGGCGTGAGGCGCGATAAGTGATTGAAACACAATGCCTTCCAAACTTGTGCAGCGGCTCAAAGCCACATACGCCTGCCCCGCCGCAAATGCCCGCGAAATGTCCAAAATCACATTATTAAAGGTTAAGCCCTGACTTTTGTGAACGGTAATCGCCCACGCCAGCCGCAGCGGAAACTGCGTATAAGTTCCCAAAAGTTCGTCTTCCATTTCGCCGCTCGTTTGATTGACAGAGTAACGAATATTTCCCCATTCTTCTGTATGTACCTTAATATCAGCGGTTTCATTTTCACAAAGCACCCAAATTTCGTCTTTTGAAATTTTTGTTATTGTGCCGATTTTTCCGTTGTAATACTGCTTGTCTTGGCTCGAATCGTTTTTTACGAACATAATTTGCGCACCCTCTTTGAGTTTGAGATTTATTTCCACAGGCAACATAAATTCTGGAAAATCGCCTTCTATTTTTCCCTCAAATTCAAATAGTTGTGTTGGCAAAGCGTTTAATTTCTCTAAATTAATTCTGTCTGCTTGATAATTGTGAGTGGTGAGCGTGATATATTTTTTGTCTTTCGGCGGAATAAAATTAGGGACAAAATGGCTGTTAAGCGTTTCAAAATCAGATTGTTGTAAAATATTATTGCGAACGCGATTTAGCAATTCAATAAAAACGTTGTCCTGCTGCCTATAAACTTTTTTCAACTCAATATAAACGGGCGGAATTTGCTGCAAAGCGTGTGCGTGAAAGAAAAATTGAGTAGGATAGTACTGTTGCAAAATCGCCCATTCATCGTCTTTTACCACAGGCGGAAGTTGAAACATATCGCCGATGTAGAGAATTTGCACGCCGCCAAAAGCCTTTGAACTTCGGCGCACACGGCGCAGCGTAGCATCAATCGCATCTAAAACATCGGCTCTGAGCATACTCACCTCGTCAATAATCAGCAGTTCCATTCGGCGAATTACATCAAGTTTTGCCGCAGAAAAATGCGAAATATCCTGTTTCGTATTCGGAATATATGGCGAAAAAGGCAACTGAAAAAGCGAGTGCAGCGTTACGCCGCCCGCATTTATTGCAGCAATGCCTGTCGGCGCGGCTACAACGGCGCGTTTGTGCGTTATTTCTACAATATGCCTCAAAAAAGTGGTTTTGCCTGTTCCTGCCTTTCCTGTGAGGAAAACGTGCTGCGAAGTCTGCTCAACAAACTGCTCTGCAAGTGCAAAATCTGATGAATTATCCATATAATTTATGATTTATTTAATTTACGATTTACGATTTTAAATTTACGATTTAAAATCATAAGTAATTAAAAATTATCAATTACTTATGATTTTTTTTAATTGCCAATATATGAAGAAAAATTGTGGTTCAGACAAAATCGTAAATCAAAAATCGTAAATGATTTTTAGAGTAGTCCAAGTTCGAGTTTTGCCTCTTCTGACATCATTTCCTGACTCCATTCAGGCTCAAAAACGAGGTTAATATCAACGTTATTCACTCCTTCAACCGCAGCGATTTTCATTTTTGCGTCTTCCAAAATGTAGTCTGCCATTGGGCAATTCGGCGCGGTGAGCGTCATTACGATTTTGACATCGCCGTTGTCGCATTCAACTGAATACACCAAGCCGAGATTGTAAATATCAACAGGAATTTCAGGGTCATACACCGTTTTTAATACGGCTACAATTCTATTTTCAAGTTCTAAAAAATCAGACATAATATAATTTATGATTTACGATTTATGATTTACGATTTACGAATTACGATTTATGATTTACAATTTATGATTTACGAATTACGATTTATGATTTACGAATTACGATTTATGATTTACAATTTTAATAAAATTTATCCAATTTTCAAGATTGCTATTAATAATCTTGATTTGGAATTTTTTTGCTGCAAAATTAATGTTTTTTATTAAAAAATTCAAATGACAAAAATAATTTACTGTCATTACACATATTTTAATACCGTAAATTTCTCAATATCAAACATTTTCTGTGCAATATCAAAAAGTTCGGGGGCGGAAATTTGGTTGAGGCGCGCTAAAATTTCCTGCTCGGTTTCAAAACAATTCAGGTGCAGAGCCGATTTTGCGGCTGCAAGAGCGCGGTTTTCGCTGTTTTGAGACGAAATTAGCAGTTGCCCTGCAAACTGCCGTTTCGCTTTTTCGAGTTGGGCGGAAGTGAGCGGCTTTTCGCGCAGTTTGTCTAATTCGCTGTAAATCAGCGAGATACATTTATTGAAATTTGATTTGTCGCAGCCAAAATAAATATTCCAAATGCCTGTGTCAATGTATGGCGTGAGTGAGGAATCGATGCTGTAAGCCAAGCCGTTGCGCTCGCGCACGGCGATATTCAGGCGGCTGCTTAGCATTGGTCCGCCGACAATATTATTGAGCAATGCCTGTGCCAATCGGTCTTTATGCCCAAAAGAATACGCTGTATTTCCGAGCAGACAATGAACTTGAAACGTTTTTTTTGATTTTTCGATTACCTGCGGAACGTAGTCTTTCGGACTTGTGCGTTCAAATTCACGTTTGGAGGCTGGAACAGAAAAATATTTTTCTGACAGTTTAATAAATTTGTCAAAATCAACGTTGCCTTGTAAAAAAAACAGAAGATTATCTGTTGTGTAGCAGCGTTTTACGAAACTCTGAAAACTTTTTGTGTCAAATTTTTTCAACGATTTTTTATCGCCCAAAATATTATGCCCCAGTGCAGAATTTTGAAAAACCAACTCCTCGAAATCGTCATAAATCAACTCCGAAGGCGAGTCGTTGTATGACTGAATTTCGTCTTCAATCACGGCGCGTTCCTTGAGAATTTCTGTTTTGGGAAAAGTCGAAAAAAAGACGACATCTGCAAGCAGTTCCATTGCGCGCTCTGCATATTTTTCTGGGCAGGCAGCATAAATCACGGTTTCCTCTTTTGTGGTAAAAGCGTCAAGTTCGCCGCCGATTTCTTCCAAACGGTTGATAATCTGCAAACTTTTTCGTTTTTTTGTGCCTTTAAAAAGCAGATGTTCGATAAAATGCGCAATGCCGTGTTCGTTTTCCGCCTCGTCTCGCGTGCCTGCATTTATCGTAAAACCGCAATAAACCACAGGCGAATTGTCTTTGATATGCAATAATCGAATGCCGTTATTTAGAGTAAAAATTGTGTGCAATTTTTTTTAGAGTTTATTAATGTGTAGAAATTCGGGCTGCAAAATTACAAAAAAAAATTATAACTTTGAAGGTTGAATCTATCGTATTAAAAAAAAATAAAAATTATTTGCGGAATAAAATAAAAATTATACCTTCTATATAACAAATTTTTAAACACTTGAAAATCAACAAAATAAAATTTGAGAAAAATTTGTTATTTCTTATTTTGCAATTTGCTAACAAATGGCTAACTTTGCAGAAAAAAATTTAACAATGATACATACAGCAGAAAAAACTATCAAAGCGGCTAATGTAGCAGCAGAGCCTGAAATAAAATGGACTGCACAAATGCAGGAAAGTTTTATGCAAGCCGCGAACGGCGAATGGAAAATTGGCGATATAAATAACTTTTGGGCAATATGAGTTACAAATATATTGAAACCAAACAAGTTTTAAAGCAGAAAGAGTTAATTTTGAAGTCCTGTCCAAAAAATGTGCAGGACAAGTTGCGGTTTTTTATTTGCGAAATTATTGACAGTCCGCGCGATAAAAAGGGTATCGGCTCGCCAGAACAGTTGAAACATTCTGAGAAAGAGTTGTGGTCGCGAGAATTGACAAAAAAAGACAGAATTGTTTATGGAATTGAGGCAGGCGCAGGTTACGGAATGCCAGAAGAATACGAAATTATTGTTTTTTATCAATATTTAGGACATTATTCAGATAAATAAATCATAAAAAACAGTTTGGTTTTATTACCGAACTGTTTCGCTTTTACTGCGTGTTGTAAAGTTTATTGCTGACAGGTTGCTCCTCAGCAGTGCCTATTTCCTCTTCAACCTCGCCCCAAAGTTAATAAAATATTTTTCTAAAATCTACCAACTGTTTTTGGCATCATTACCAAAATATAGGGATGAAAAAATTTCGTCCCTTATTTGTTTTTGCAATAAACAGATTTTTGGACAACTTCTTTACGCCGTTAGAAATTCACAAATTTTATCAAATGTATTTGTGAATTGTTTATTTACCTCGTCTGCTATTTCGGGCAGAGCGGGAAATGGGTTTTCGTGCGTGTAATTATACTGAAAATCAAGCGTTTCCACATTTATCGGAACATCGCGTTTAGAACCTTGCAGCGTGAGGACAACTTCGTATGCAGGCACTACCTCGTCTTTTTCTAACGCAATGGCATAAAACTGATTGCTCATAGAACGGAATTTTTCTTCGCGTTCTTTGGTTAAAACCCTGTAATTGAGCATACAACGGAAATTGTTGCCTTCGGGCTGCGTGTATAGATAGTGCCGCAAAACTTCATCGCGCCGCATATGACTTTCGAGGTGTTCCACAACGTAGGAATACAAACTCACATTTGCCTCGCTGTCCAAAATAAATTTTGATACGGGCGAAAGCCGATTAAACACTGCTCCGCCGCAAAAAGTGGCGTATTTAGAATTGGAAAAATAACCGTTTTTGTTGGTCATCATCAAAATTTCACCTAAAAACGTGCCGATAGAATATGAAAAAAAATCGACTTTTGCGTTTTTGTCGATTGCGGAGTGCAATCCGTTTTTTATATTTTCCACAAAATCAATCACATCGTAATACGACTGCAAGCCCGACCAGATAAAGCGTTGCGGCTTGTTGTGCAGGCGCGTGCTGATAGCCACGTTCGACAAACTCGACCCAATCACATTCGGGTGGCGCGCTTTCCGTTGATTGCTTACGCTGTACATTTCGCGCGAATTACTCCAAGCGGCAGGGGCGCGGTTCATATGAAACGCCAGCGGAAACATCACCACAGATTTGCCTGTTTTTTGTGTAATATAAGTTGCCCAAGTCAAATATTTTTGCCAGTTTTTTTCGTTGAAACCGTGAAAAAGCAGCACAATATCTTTTGTTTTCACCTCATTTTTGGGCATTACAATATGATACCGAAACTCTATATTTTCCTGTATTTCAGCATCTTTCTTATTCAACAGTTCTTGAATAACATCAGGCTCATAATCTTCTTCAACGGCAGGAATATACTCGTAATCGTCATTATTGCCAAGCCCGCCCGGCAAAATAAAACGATAATTCGACATAAAAGAAAAGTTTCTGATAACAAGATTGTTGCCTAAATCAATCTCGCTGTCAGTGTAATTTTCTTTCTGTTTAAGAATGTTGTATTGTTCGAGGTAGTTATTCATTTGTAATGGGGAATTAATTTTTTTCAACCGCAAAGGTACGTTTTTTTTGGTTAATAATTTATTTGAGATGCTATTAATTTTAAAAAATTATCAAGATAATAGAAAAAAATTAAAGAAACAGGGTATAAAATAAAGAAACCTGTCATTCCCGCGCAGGCGGGAATCCCATTTGTGCAATGAAACAGGGAGATTCCCGCCTGCGCGGGAATGACACCTACTTTTGATTTTTTTACCAGAATTAATATCTGTGTAAATTTGTGTAATCTGTGGACAAATATTGTTTAAAAACTGAAATTAATTATCTACCTTTGCAATTCGATTTTTGGAAAAATATAAAAAAACAAAACAAATTGGGAAACAATCAAACAAAATGCAGCCCTTGGGCTTGGCTGCCAACGCTTTATTTTGCCGAAGGATTGCCTTATGTGGTGGTAACTTCCGTTGCCTGTTTTATGTACAAACTGCTCGGACTTTCCAACGCAGACGCAACTTTTTATACCGCGTGGCTGATGTTGCCGTGGGTGATTAAGCCGTTTTGGTCGCCGTTTGTTGATTTGCTGAAAACAAAACGGTGGTGGGTTGTGTCTATGCAACTGATTATCAGTGTGGTTTTTGGCGCGGTTGCATTTTTAATTCCGACAACATTTTTTTTGCAGGCGACTTTGGCGATGTTTTGGATAATGGCATTCGGCAGCGCAACGCACGACATCGCGGCTGACGGCTTTTATATGCTCGGACTTGACGAATCGCAACAGTCGTTTTTTGTGGGCATTCGCAACACTTTTTACCGTTTTTCAACCATTGCCGGCGAGGGTTTGCTGGTGATGCTTATGGGTTATTTTTTCAAACAGACAAATAATATCAAATTGGCGTGGTCGATTTCGTTTTTTATTGCCGCGATAGTTTTTTTCCTGCTGTTTGTGTATCACCGTTTTATACTGCCGCGCCCTGATAGCGACAAAAAAACTGAAAATATTACTGCAAAGAATATTTTGAAAGAATTTTTGCTGACATTTGTGTCATTTTTTGAAAAAAGAAATATCATTATCGCGCTCTTGTTTATTCTGTTTTATCGTTTCAGCGAGGCAATGCTGGTAACTATTGCGCCGCTGTTTATCGTTGATAGTGTGGAAGTTGGCGGCTTGGGCTTAAATGTTATTCAAGTTGGCGGCTACAAAACAATCGGCATTATCGGGCTGCTGCTTGGCGGCATTGTGGGCGGCATTGCAGCATCGCGCAGAGGGTTGAAATTTTGGCTGCTGCCGATGGCGTTGAGCATTACGCTGCCGCATTTGGTTTATGTCTATTTCGCTTATTATCAGCCTGATAACTATTATTTGATTTGTTCTTTGGGCGCATTGGAACAGTTCGGTTACGGTTTCGGTTTTACTGCATATATGCTGTATCTGATTTATTTTGCCAAAGGCGAACACAAAACGGCGCATTACGCTATTTGTACAGGTTTTATGGCGTTAAGTATGTTTTTTCCTAAATTAATTGTTGGAAAATTGCAGGAATATTTAGGCTACGAACATTTTTTTATTTTCATAATGATTTGTTCTATAACAACTTGGGTAATAATTCCTTTTTTGAAAATTGATGGGAATTTTGGGAGGAAAGCAGAAAGTTGAAGACCAACTGCATTGTAACTTTGTCTTGAACCACGATTTTAACAAAATTAATAAGATGCTCAAGATTTTTCTTATATCCTGTTAATCAAGAAAATCTTATTAAAATCGTGGTTCAGACTATTTGCAAGTCCGCGCAAGTAAAAAATGTTTTACTGCTTTGTATAAACAATAGTAATGCCATCTATTGACAATGTCATTTTATTGCCTTTTACAGTGCCGACAAGTTCATCATCGCCATCGTGAAAATCAATAGCAATATTTGGCTGATTATAAACATAAGTGCCGTAATCAAAGTCAGTAAAATTATAGGTTTTAGAATAACTTTTGTTTGTACAATCTGTTTCCGTTGTGAATGAAATTATTAATACATCACCGTTAGTCCATATATTTTTCCAACTTGTACCTACTAATGTTTTATTCTTTTCGCACGAAAATAAAACCACTGAACACAACGCTATTAAAGCAATAAATTTTAATATTTTTTTCATAAATATAATTTTTTAAAAGTTAATATTAAACCCGATACCGTTTGATGTTAAACCAAAATTTAATGTAGGACTATAACCATATTTGCCGTTATAGATGTCAACTGCTTTTCCGATTTTTTTATTGCCTGCATTGGTAAGAATTATTGCAGGAATAAGTAATGCAACTCCAATTCCCTCGCAAGCACCAACAATTTCCCAATTAGTACGACCATTTGAAATACGCGCGCCTATCATTCCGCCAATGCCATAACCAATCAAAAAACCGCTTGCACAGGCAAATATTGT
>JAISKN010000157.1 GCA_031260925.1 Prevotellaceae bacterium
GTAGGCATTATGGAAAATAACATTACTTCCATAAGGAACTTCCTGTGAAAACCATAAAGTTTGATTATTACAAGCATCATGATAGTTTGCATCATCAGCAACCTCGTCAGAGTTAGTTCCGCCTATCCATGAGTAAACCATTACACCGTCCCAGATTACACCTTCATTTAAAGTGGCTTTTACCGTTACATTTGCGTGAACTGTAACAATAATTTCATCGCTTTCCAAGTTTGTGCCTGTTTCGACAACTTTAAATGTATAATCGCCTGCAACAGTAAAACTGTTATATGTATTGCTGCCAATTTCTACAAAACTGCCGCCTGGAACCTGTACATAATATGTGTAAGTCGGTGTGCAAATATTTTCTGGTGCAGGTGTCAAAATAACCGTAGCACCAATGCCAACATCTGTAGCGGAGGCTGCAAGTAAAAGTGATTGAGGTTGTGGAACAGGACAAGCAACAGCAGTCGCAGCAGATGTTGTTAATGTATAGCAAGCCGCAGCAGATGTAACATTATCAGCATCAAATTGACTTCCGCTATTATTATTAAAAATAACATTCCCTATTGATGTTACTCCCGCAGGAAGCGTAACTTCATACCAACCATCGCAACTTGGGTTTGCATCAGTAGTACCAGGCCAGTCGCCAAATGTGTTAGATGTTGGCACTCCTCCCCACGCATAAATATAAACAGATGCCCAACTATCTGGTTTTTTAAACCGTATTTTTACAGGCTCTGTAGATAAAATAGTTTTTACATCGTCATCAGTTTCCAAGCCTTCTGTTCCAACAACTTTAAATGAATATGTACCAAGTTCTGTTACTGTGTATGGACTTGTAATTGGAAGTGCCTCATAGTCAGGCTGACTTGGTAATTTTACATAATAAGTATAAGTTACGCTGCCTGGATTTGTAAAATAGGAATTTGTCGCACTAAGCGCAACAGTTCCATTTACCAAAAGCGGATTTGTTGAAGGTGTAAGTGTTAATGTTACTGTTGGGTCGGTAGTTGGCGGCGTGTAAACAATCATCGGACTGTTACCTGCATTGTAAGCACCTTCATAAACCGTTGTCATATTAACACAATTATAATTACACCAATCTACATTCTCAAGTCCTGTAATTGTATTATATGTTCCCCTTTGAAAATTTAACGTTGTGTTTGTTGCAGCCGCAGCAGTAACAGTAAGAGCATAAACATTTCCTGTACGAGAATCAGGATTGCCGATATTGCTATCATCTCCTTCGATAAGTACAAAATCAATAGTAACAGGCGTAGTACCTCCTGAAAAATTTGCTTTAAAATTTACAGAGCCATTAAACCACCAACCTATTGGCTTAAAATAAATAACATCGCCCTCGTGTGGAAAACAATTTGCCGTAACCTTTTTTTCTGTACTTGTAGCATTTTCAGAATTATAAGTTGCTATTGCTTTGAAGTAATAATCTCCCATTGTTGTGCAAGTATAAGGACTTGTACAAGTTGTATAAGTTCCGCCTGTACCAAATTTCACCTGATATTCAATTGACGGAGTGCCAGAAAAGTTGACAGTTTCGTTTGTCAAAGTAACCTGTCCGCCTACACTTACAGTTGTCGGGGTAACGGTCAATGTTACTGTTGGTGCAGTTGGAGGTGGAGGTGTGTAAGTAGACATTGTTCCATTGCTTGGTGCTGATGCATTAGCCGTTTTTGATAAAGAACCATTTAATTCATAACAATTTCCATTATCCCAATTGACACCAGCAAGATTATAAACATTTGCAGCTTGAGTAGAACCCACTTTACGGCGAATTTCAAAATCGGTATTTCCTGAAAGTTCCGTAGATGTAATTAATGCCTCATAAACATCTAAAGTACCAACAACAAGTGTCATTGTTTTTGCGACATTTCCACTTGAATAAAAATGTAATTCAAAAGTTGCGCCGTCTTCTTGCCAAGCCGCATTTGGTTTGAAGTAAATTGTGGTATTTACAGCGGGCATCCACGCAAAAGCAGAATTCATCGCAATTAATGCGAATAATAAAGAAAAGTAAAGTTTTTTCATAGTAAAAGTGAATTAAAAGTGAATTAAAAGTTAAAATTATTACAGCAAAATTACTTACTTTTTATTTTTATTGTAATAATATAAAAAAAATTGCAGCAAAAAACTAAACTTGACAATATTATATAATATTGTATATGCCTGTATTTCAGGCATATACCGAATTTTTATTATAAAAAATAAGTAGATTTTTCTAAATTAATTTTATGAGGCAAATATAGGAAAATTGTGGGTTGTCATTTAATCCCCCACCAACCCCCCTGCCCCCCTTTTTAAAAAAAGGGGGGAACTCCTAACCTGCATTGTAGGGGCAGGGCGGTTGGCGCGCGTTGTCATTCTCCGCAGGCAACGCTTCGCTCGCCTGCGGTTATGAAAATCAAGCCCTTCGGGCTAAAAACACTCTCTTCCTTTCACCCTTTCATCTTTCTTCCTTTCCTCTTTTCCCCTTTCCTCTTTTCCCCTTTCCTCTTTTCCCCTTTCATCTTTCCCCCTTTCATCTTTCCCTTTCGCCTTTTTTGGTTAAAATAGTATTAATATTAGATAAAATATTATTTTGTCAGCACTATTTTTCACTGTACTTTTGCATATTAAAAAATCTAACCAAAAAAATGAAACACACATTATATATATTGTTTTTATCCTTTTTGATTGTCAGTTGCGGGCAAGAGCAGCGCGAAAGCGGTTTTGTTACGGCAAAAGACGGTCAATTTTTTATTGGACAAACACCTTATTATTATGTTGGCGTAAATTTTTGGTACGGAGCGATACTTGCCTCCACAGGCGAGGGCGGCGACCGCGAGCGTTTGGCAAAAGAGTTAGATTTTTTGCAGAGCATCGGCGTTAATAATCTGCGCATTTTAGTTGGCGCAGACGGCGAGCGCGGCGTTTTTACCAAAGCAGAGCCGACTTTGCAGGTTGCGCCAAACGTGTATAACGACACAATACTTGACGGACTTGATTTTCTGATGGCGGAACTCGGCAGGCGCGAAATGTACGCCGTTCTCTACCTCAACAATTCGTGGGAATGGAGTGGCGGCTACGGACAATATCTCGAATGGGCGGGCGCAGGCAAAGCCCCAATTCCAAACATTGACGGCTGGGATAAATATCTAAAATTTGCAGCGCAATTTGTGCAAAACGACAGCGCAAAACGCATTTTTGCCGACTATGTAGATTTTATAGTAACGCGCACAAACCGTTATACAAACATTCCCTATACCGAAGATAAAGCCCTGATGTCGTGGCAGATAGGTAACGAGCCGAGAGCATTTGCGGAAGAAAACAAAGATGTTTTTGCAGAGTATATTCTTGATGTTGCAAAGCAGATAAAAAATTTGGACAAAAATCACCTTGTTTCTGTGGGCAGCGAGGGCAAACACGGCTGCGAAGAGGACATCGCGCTTTGGGCAAAAATTCATTCATACCCCGAAATTGACTACGGCACTTTTCATATCTGGTCGCTGAATTGGGGTTGGATAGACAGCACTACCATTGAGCAAAATGTGCAACTCGCCTGCGAAAACACCAAAGAATACATCAACGAGCATCTCGACATTCTCAAACAGTACGGCAAACCGTCTGTGTTGGAAGAGTTTGGCTATCCGCGCGACAATTTCAGTTTTGCGCTTGGCACGCCGACCACCGCCCGCGACATATATTATAGATACGTTTTCAATTTGATTTCCGAAAAAAAGAACGGTTTTGCGGGCTGCAACCTTTGGGCGTGGGGCGGTTTTGCCAAGCCCGCACACGTTTTTTGGCAAAAAGGCGATGATTACGCAGGCGACCCAGCGCAAGAACAGCAGGGATTAAACTCGGTTTTTGCAGACGACAGCACAGTGGAGATTATCAAAGAGGCAAATTTTAAATTTTCGAATTAGGCTTTTAAATGATATTTTTATTTTGAACGCAAAGGCGCAAAGTCTCAAAGACGCTAAGAAAAACTTTTAAGTTTTTATCCTTTGCGCTCTTAAAAATAAAATTTAAAATCAGTAGTAAAAAATAAATAATATACTAAATATCAAATAATTATATCAAATTAATAAAAAAACTTTGCGCCTTTGCGTTTAAATATTAAAACTGTTTTAATTTGAGATAAATATTAATTAAATTTTAAAAATATATTTTTTTTCATAATAGTTGTTTTGAATAGTTTTTTTTAGGTAAAAAAGGTTTTTTAAGCGAAATGTAGAGGCGTGTAAATGCCGCCTCTACAGAGTAGGAAGAGAGTTAAAAAATAAAAGTTAAGAACTAAAAACTAAGAGTTAAGAACTAAAAATCATTCAACAGACAAATAAACAGATAACCAAATAAAAAGCCCCCTAACCCCCTCAGGGGGAACAAAAGCAAAGTCCCCCTGAGGGGGATTTAGGGGGCTAAAATAAAAATAAATATATGAAAAATATCACAAAAATATTATCAATTCTTGTAATTGCCTTATTTTCAATAAGTTGCACACAAGCGCAAACAACAATCAAAGTTGCTCAAAACAACGATTGGGTGTTTGTTTCGCCCATTGTGCCAAAAATTGACATTACGGCTGTTAATAATTCACAAAATGCTGTAAAAGAATTGGTTACGCTGCAAATTGAGACCGACAAGCACGAAAAACTTTTTGTTTTGTCGCAAACGGCTGATATTTTGGGCAAAGACAGTGCAAAAATTACATTTGAATTTTCATTGCAGGCAGGTTTTTACCGCTGCGAAGTGTTTCTGGCAAACAGTTCAGTCAAACAGTTCAATATAGGAGTTAATCCCGAAGAAATCGTTTCAAAGCCTGATTATCAACCAGATATAAAAGAATTTTGGGACAGAGCAAAAGCCGAACTCGCGCTTGTGAAACCCGAATACAAAATCACGCAAATCAAAGACACATTTAATAATAAGCAGCGGAAACTCTATTTGGTAAAAATGAAATCGCTCGGCGGCGTAGAAGTTGGCGGTTTCCTGTCTGTGCCTGTGAAAAAGGGCAAATTCCCTGCCGACATTCATTATATGGGCTACGGCTCAAAACCTTGGCAGCCCGGCGGAATGGCAGACAGAGTTGAATTTGTGCTTTCTACGCGCAATCAGGGCTTGTACGAAAACACCGCAACAGGCAATCAGTGGATTTGCTGGGGCTTGGAAGATATTGAAAAATACTACTATCGAGGCGCGTTTATGGACTTAATCCGCGCAATCGACTTTGTGTGTTCGCTGCCCTCAGTTGATACCGAAAATATTTTTGCCGAAGGAGCATCGCAGGGCGGAGCATTTACGCTTGCCGCCGCCGCGCTCGACAATCGGCTCAAGGCAATCGCGCCGCAGATACCGTTTCTGAGCGATTACCCCGACTATTTTCAGATTGTAGATTGGCCTGGCAACTGGCTTTTGGACAAACAGAAAGAGTTGAAAATGAGCGATGAACAATTTTACAAAAATCTCTCTTATTTTGATATAAAAAATATTGTACAATGGATTACCTGCCCTGTAATAATGGGCGTTGGCTTGCAAGACGATGTTTGCCCGCCGCACACCAATTTTTCGGGCTACAACCTGATAACCACCAAAAAAGAGTACAGAATTTATCCAAACGAAAAACACAGCACAGGCAAGGGCTGGTGGGAGGCAAAAGAGGAATTTTGGGGGAAATGATGATTTTATGGGGTTATTTGATTATTTGGTGATTTTTATGGTGATTTGATTATTTGGTGATTTGGTTATTTGTTAATACAAAACAAATAATCAATAAACAAACAAATAAACAATCAAATCAACAAATAATCAAATAAACAAATAATCAAATAAACAAATCAACAAATAACCAGATAAACAAATCAACAAATCAACAAAAAAATCAAACAAATATATCTAACTAAACCTAATATGATAAAACACTTTAAATTAATCTTTTTATTTTGTGCATTGCCGATAATGGTATTTGCACAGAATATCAAAATTTCGGGCGTGGTTACCGACCAATACGGCGAGTTTTTGACAGGCGTAGCCGTTGTTGAAAAAGGCACTGCAAACGGCACAATTACCGACATCAACGGTGCATTTGAAATATCGGTAAAAAATGATGCCGCTGTTTTGGTTTTTACAATGGTAAGTTACAAAACGCAGGAGATAAAAGCAGGTACTAAAACAGAGTTAAGAGTTACAATGCAAGATATTTCTAATGAACTTGATGAAGTTGTGGCAGTAGGTTACGGCACAATGCGCAAACGCGACATTTCGGGTGCAATTCAGCAAGTCAAAGGAGACGACCTTCTCAAAGGCAACCCCTCAACGAGTATCAGTTCGGCATTGCAGGGTAAAATGGCTGGCGTGGTAGTGGCGCAAAATGACGGCGCGCCGGGAGCGGGAATGAGCATCACAATTCGCGGCACAAACTCGTTTTCTACCTCTTCGCAGCCGCTTTATGTAGTTGATGGAATACCGTTTGACGTGGCAGGAATGCCCTCTGGCGGCGATGCCAACGGCGCAAACAACCAAACAGCAAACCCGCTCGCTTTGATTAACCCAAGCAATATTGAAAGTATCGAAGTGCTTAAAGATGCCTCTGCCACAGCAATTTACGGCTCGCGCGGAGCAAACGGCGTTGTGCTTATTACAACAAAAAAAGGTGCAGAAGGCAACGAAAAAGTGGAATTATCGGCAAATGTAAGTATGTCGCAAATCGGCAAACAAGTGAAAGTGCTTAATGGTTACGATTATGCCAATTATATGAACGAGCAGGCGATTTTTGATGAAACATACAGAGGAAAAACCTACACCAACCTGCCATTTTCAGGACTTTGGGCGTACAATTACGATGCCAACGACAACGTGATGCCGTCTACTTTCCGCTACACGCCGTCTCCAGAAGATTTTTTGCACCCATACACAATTTATGATGCTTACGGAAACTCTTTTACGCCAGAACAGACCGATTGGCAAGACCAGATTTATCAAACGGGACTTACACAGGAGTACAATCTGCGTGTTTCAGGCGGAAATAATAACGGTTGGCATTCGTTCTCGGGCAACTTTGTTAATCAAGACGGAATTATTAAAAATTCGGGTTACAGACGTTACAATGTAGCAGCAAATATCGGCAGAAAAGTTCATAAATGGCTCGAACTCGGACTTTCGATTAATTATACAAATTCTACAACAAATTTTACAAAATCAAATGCCTACGACTTTTCAATCATTCGTTCTGCACTTTGGTTTCCGCCAACCTACGGCGTAGATATGGAAACAACCACTGCCGACAATCTGAGTTGGCTCGCTGCAAACCCATACAAGTATATTAATACCGCATTCGATAAACTTGTAACCGATAATGTTTTTACTTCGGCTTATGCGGAAATAAAATTTACCGATTATCTTTCGTTTCGGCAAAATGTGGGTATTTCATACAGCAGCAATAACCGAATGACCTATTACGGCAGACACACGCAGGAAGGTCGCGCGCCGAACAACGGCGTGGGCAGTCAGGCAGACAACTGGTGGCGCGGAATTACGATTGAAAGTCTGCTTACTTTCAAAAAAACTTTCGGCATACATTCGTTGAATGCAGTTGTCGGTTTTACCCGAGAAAACGGCGATTGGGGCAGCAAAAGTATTGTGTCGCGCAATTTTCCGTCAGACGAAACAGGCGCATTCGATTTGAGCAAAGGACTTGAGCCGCAAACTCCAACTTCCGACAGAGGAATGTCGAGAATGAACTCTGTTTTGGGTAGAATAAATTATGTGCTGTCAGATAAATATATTTTTACTGTATCATTCCGTTCAGACGGCACAAGCAAATTTGCAAAGGGCAACCGTTGGGAACATTCTCCGTCAGCCGCATTCGCGTGGAGAGCAAGCGAAGAAAAATTTATTCAGAAACTAAATATTTTCAGCAATCTTAAACTGCGTTTAAGTTACGGACAGACAGGCAATCAGGGAATTAACGCCTACGCAACAATAATGCAACTCGGCAGAGCCAACTATCCTTATGACGGCTCGCTCAACAGCGGTTATGCACAATTACTTTGGGCTGGTCCAGTCAATAAAAATCTCAAATGGGAAACAACAGAGCAATACAACGCAGGGTTAGATGTCAGTTTTTTGCGCGACAGAATTAATTTTACCATTGATTATTATCACAAAAACACGCGCGATTTGCTGCAAAGAGTAAAAATTCCAACAAGTGCAGGTTTCGGAAGTATGCAAACAAATTTTGGCAATGTTACCAATGACGGCTTGGAAATTACAGGAAATTTTGGATTAATTCAAAATAGAGATTTTAAATGGAATTTAAGCGCAAATATCTCTTTTAATAAAAATAAAATTCACGGCTTGGAGCAAGACCAGTTTGCCAACGCGCTTTGGAGTGCCGTTGATGAAGTTTTTATTCAACGCAACGACTGTCCGATTGGTGCAATTTACGGCTATGTAGAAGACGGCTTTTACGACAATGAGGCGGAAGTTCGCGCCGACAAAACATACGCAAATTCGGCAGAGGCAACAATTAAAAATATGGTGGGCGAAATTAAATACCGCGATATTTCTGGTCCTGACGGCGTACCAGACGGCATTGTAGATAGTTACGACCGTACAATTATCGGCAACACCAACCCCGATTTTGTCTATGGCTTAACAACTTCAATCAGTTGGAAAGGGCTAAATCTCAGCATATTTTTTCAGGGAACTTACGGCAATGATATGTTCAACGCAAACCTTGTCGACATCAAAATGGGCAATCAGGGAAACATCACGCAAGAGGCGTATGACACTCGTTGGCGACCAGATTTTACCGATGCTGACGGCGCAATGTGGCCAAAAGCAACAGGCGGCTACGACCGTGTTTGGAAAACATCAAACCGCTATGTTGAAGACGGCTCGTATTTAAGATTAAAAAATATTTCGTTGAGTTATGATATTCCTGTTAAAATCAAAGCAATCGAAACATTGAATATTTTTGCCAGCGCGTCAAATCTTTTCACAATTACAAAATATTCGTGGTTTGACCCCGATGTAAATGCCTTTGGCGGCGATGCTTCGCGGCGAGGAGTTGATATTTATTCATATCCTTCAAGCAGAAATTACTCATTAGGCGTTAAAATAATTTTTTAAATACAAGTAATAAGTAATAAGTAACAAGTAATAAGTAACAAGTAATAAGTAACAAGTAATAAGTAACAAGTAATAAGTAACAAGTAATAAGTAACAAGTAATAAGTATAAAGTAACAAGTAATAAGTAACAAGTAACAAGTAACAAGTAATAAGTATAAAGTAACAAGTATAAAGTAATAAGTAATAAGTAATAAGTAATAAGTAATAAGTAATAAGTAATAAGTAATAAGTAATAAGTATCAGGTAGTAAGCAATAATCATTGAGTAACTCATTACTCACTACTAATCACTAATTACTAATCACTAATTACTATTAACTAATTACTAACTACTAAAATAAATAAAAATATGAAAAACAAATTATTATACATAATAGCAAGTGCAGCATTGATTTTTGCGCTGCCGTCCTGTTTAGACGAAGTTGTTTATTCGTCAATAGGCGAATTTGAAGATTCCAATGACGGCGCAGACCAAGCCGTAACAGGAGCATACAGTCAATTTCTCAACGATATGTTCCGTTGGGACCATTTCCCTGCTGTGCTGGACTACGACAACGACTATATCACAGGACCAGATTGGGCTTTGCGTTATCTCGGCGCGGGCAATTTTCAGTCGGGCAACTACGATTACAGCACGGACCCGCTCTGGGACCACGTTTATGTTCTCATTCACCGCGCCAACGCTGGAATAGAAAGCATCGAAAAAATGAATAATGTCGATGCAAAACGCAAAGCGAACAATATCGGCGAGTTGAAATTTCTCAAAGCATTGGGCTATTTTTGGCTTGTCAGGGCTTACGGCGAAATTCCCGTACATTACAAATCTGTAAATGCAGGGTCGGATTTCAATCAGCCGCGCCAGCCGATTGCAACGGTTTATAAACATATTACCGAACTTTTGCTTGATGCCGAAAGCGAAATCTACAAAAACACAGACGGCTCTTTCCGCAAAGGACACGCCTCAGCAGGCACAGCAGCAGGGTTACTGGCAAAAGTGTATCTGACAATGGCATCAGGCTCGGCAGACGAAGGAACGCAAATTATTGTCAAAGGCGGCAAAGCCAGAAACTCCGACAACAGTTTTACCGACCCGCAGGCAAACACTTTTCAATCAAAAAAAGTTGAAGGCTACGTTTTTGATAAATCTTCAACCGAACTTTTTACCCTTGCCCGCAACAAAGCGTTTGAAGTTATGAGTGGGAACTTCGGTAATTATGATTTGCTGCCCTACGACCAACTTTGGAGTATTGCAGGGCGCGGAGGTGCAGAACATCTATTTTCTGTTCAGCCGAAAGACGGAGACAACGAGTACGGACTGCGTTTGTCGTGGTATTATACAGGAACAGAAGATGCCTCTGGAATGATTATTGACGGATTGATTATCGGCTGCCGCGACCATTGGTATAAACTTTTTGAGAGCAACGATTTGAGAATTGTCAAAGGCGTTATGCACCGTTTTATCGACAAAAGTTACCACGAATCGTGGAACGGCGGCGGTTTTTATCCGAATAATAAAGAATGGAGTATTATGGCGCGCGGTTTTTATGAGGAAAACGGCGACAGCATCTACAACGACCCTGTTACAGGACAGCCGTACATAAAAGATGCAATGTTTAATGACGGCAGGCAGTATGTTTGCGACCAAGAGGCAACGCCAGACAAATACATTGCGCATTTGATGAAATATTATTACGCTACCGACCGCACAAAAATACGCAGCGATGTACCGTTTCCAGTGTTGCGGTATGCTGATATTTTGCTTATCTTTGCAGAGGCGGAAAACGAAGTAAATCCGCTTTCAGCAGACGCTTTTGATGCGTTGAACAAAGTGCGCACAAGAAGTTATGCAAGCGCAAAATCTACAACAAATATTTCTACAAAAATGGAATTTCGCTCGGAAGTGCTTGATGAACGCGCCCGCGAACTCGCCCTCGAAGGCGACCGCCGCTGGGATTTAATCCGTTGGGGAATTTATCTTGATGTAATGAATAAAATTGGAACAGACGAGGCAAGCGTAAATAAAACTCGCGAGAAAAAACATCTTTTATTTCCAATCCCTGTTAGCGAAATGCTTACAAACAAAGCAATTACAAATAATAATTTTGGTTGGTAAAAATTAATTTACGATTTATGATTTACGATTAAAATAAAAATTTATAAATAAATCTAAAATCATAATTCTAAAATCGTAAATCATAATTCTAAAATCGTAAATCTAAAATCATAAATCTAAAATTGTAAATCGTAAATCGTAAATCATAAATCGTAAATCTAATTTTTGAAATAATAATAATATATGAAAAACTTTAAATTTATAATAATCAGCATTTTAGCAATGTTTTTCGTTGCTTGCCAAGACGATATTGTAACTTGGAACAAAAATTTGACTGACACCTCAACGCCTGACGGACCGCCAGAAATCACAAAAATCATTCTTGCGGGCGACACAGCAGCAAACCCAACAGAAATTACATCTGCAAATATGGGCGATGTAATAATTATTTATGGGAAAAATCTGTGCCAAATATCGTCAATCACTTTCAACGGGTTGGAGGTAAATTATCGCGACTGGTACGCAGCCAAAGAGTTTGTGTCTGTGCCTATTCCCCGCTCGCTGCTCGAAGAAAGTCAGGTTACAAACAAGGTAGTGATTACCACTTCCAAAGGCACAGTTTCGCACGACTTGCAAGTGGCTGCGCCGCGGCTGCTAATCAACGGACTTTACAACGAATTTGCCGCACCGGGTGAAACTGTGCAGGTTTTAGGCGACAATTTCGATTTGTACGCTGTCGGCAAAAATGCAGCAGGTGAAAACGATTTTCTCAACGGCGATGTGTCATTAGACGGCGACCCGATTGAAATTATTTCTGTTACGCGAAATATTATCACGCTTAAAATACCCGAAAATACGGCTGACGGTGCTGTTTTTGAAGTGTCAAGCGAAGTGTATCGCTCGCACGGCGGCACAGAGCCAGCCAAATTTGCTTTCCGCGAACTTGGAACTTTAATGATGACTGAATATGACAATTGGGGTTCAGACGATTTTTCGGGC
Source organism: Prevotellaceae bacterium (assembly GCA_031260925.1). Lineage (GTDB taxonomy): Bacteria > Bacteroidota > Bacteroidia > Bacteroidales > Paludibacteraceae > F0058. The sequence continues at coordinate 12,182 of JAISKN010000157.1, forward strand.
GACGGCACAAAAGCGGGCGACCCTGCTCCGCTCTACGGCATTTCGTGGTATGTCCGCGTGGCAGGCACTTTTCCGGGAGACGGCTGGTATTGGATTTTCGGCGGCGGCGCAAATATTACAGATGCCGATGTGGCAGCAAACCCGCAAAATTACGATTTGAAATTTGAGTTTCTTACCGCTGCGGGAAAACCTTTCGGCGTAGGCAACCTTGAATTTACCATAGCACAGGGTGAGCGCAACTCGTGGGCAGCAGGCGCAGGCGGCGCAATGGCACTCGAAACAGGCGGAAATTGGAAAACTATGACTTTTGATTTCCAATCGTTTTTCGACACATCAAAAGTGCATACAGGCGCAACAGCATACAATGAGTTTGCAATCGCTTATCAAGTGGCTGCACCAGAAGAAATTAATGTAGATTTTTGCATTGCAAACGCAAGAATTGTTAAAAAAATGAATTAAATAGTTCTGAAAGAACAAACTTTTCATAACCGCAGGCGAGCGGAGCGTTGCCTGCGGAAAAACAGAGAGCCGCCAAACTGCCTGTAAGGCAGAACTAAAACAATGAAAAGTTTTGCCTTTCAGGCAACAAAATATAGTGATTGCTTACCGCAGATTGCGTTTCACTTATCTGCGGTTATGAAAATCAAGCCCTTTCGGGCTAAAATATAATTCTTGAAACAAAAATAATAATAATAATGAAAAAATTTTATTCAATATTAATTGTCGCAGCAATACTGTTTTCTGCCTGCGAAGACAACAAGCCTTACCCGCAGCCCAAAGGCACTGTGCCTGCTGCAACTTCGATTTCGCCTAACGAAAACGTTAAGGCGGGAACTGTTGTGTCAATCGAAGGCACAAACCTTGATTCTGTAAAACAAATTCGTTTCGGCGAAAAAAGTTTGGTTGAAAAAGATTCATTTTTGCTTGTTTCGGCAACAAAAATAGAATTTGAATTGCCAAAAGACGCGCCGAGCGGCGAGGTTTATCTTGTGGCAGCCGAAAGTTATGTGCCTAATGTGCTGGCGGGGACAATCAGCGTTGTCTATCCGACTTTGCAGAGCGTTACGCCGGAAAATATTACGGGCGGCACTCAAATTACGCTCACAGGCACAGACCTTGACCTTGTGCAGTATATTGAAATCGGCGGCACTCGCCTGATGAATATTGCGCCCGACACGTTAAGCGGTTTCACGCTGCTCACTGCCGATTGCCCTGATAATATTGTCGGCGGACAGTTGAAAATATTTTCATACAACGGCAAAGAAATTGCATACGAAACCCCTTTTAATGAGATTTTGCCTGTAATTACATCAATTTCTCCAGACGAGGCAGACCCGCAGGGCGGCACGCTCACAATAGCAGGCACAGGCTTGGAGTCGGTAGCAAAAGTGCTTGTCGGCGATTTGGAATTGACAAACATTGTAAAAACGCCAACCCTGCTCACCGCTGAATATTCGTCTGACATTGCCGAAGGACAGTTGAAACTTGTTACCACCAACGGCACAGAAGTTTTGGGCAGAGATATTATGCTGCAAATTATCGCGCCCGCGCCCGATTCTATTTCGGCAACGGTATTTCAGGGCGGAATTTTGGTAATTGGAGGTAATTATCTAAAAGACGTTTTGCGCATTGATTTCTCAACAGGCGGCAATGTTTTGGCAAAAGATTTTTTGAGCCAAAGCCATTGGAAAATTGTTTTAAGAATGCCTGCCAATGCAACCATTGCAAACGGAGTAACAGCCACTTTGAGAGCATATTCCGATGCGGCTCACTCGGATTTTTATCTGATAAATACAGATGCTTTTAATGTTTATCAAAAAATTCCGACAGACTATGCAATTTTTAATTTTGACGGTGCAAACTCAATAGCAACAAACTATTACAGCACCGCAAACGAACTTGAAACTTCGCTTGACGGCACTGCCTACGGCGCAGTTTCGGCAGAAATTACATCAGAGCCGATTACAATATTACGGCGCGGCTCCCGCCCGAATATGACGGGGTTTGTTTATAATAATTCAAAAATTGCGCTTGCGGTAAATGTAAAAGAAATTCCATTTTCACTATTTAATCTTAAATTTTATTTAAAAGTAAATGGAAAAGATTTTTATCAAACATTTACCATAAATAATGCTGTAAATGGCTGGTACAGAATAGAGTTGCCAATAAGCGATTTTGCAACTGCCGCCAGCGAACAGATTACAGAGGCAGATTTTAACGGGTCATTCGCACTTTTTGCACTGATATCCGACACAAGCGAAGGCAACGTTAATTTTTTGATTGACAACGTGGTATTTATTACTGGAAATTAAAGGTGATGTGGTAATGTGAGTTGGTGATTTGTTGATGTGGTTATTTGGTGATTTGAATTGGTTATTTGAATGGTTGATTTGTTGATGTGGTTATTTGGTTATTTGTTAATAACAACAACAATAAATATCAATCAAACAATATCATCAAATCAACAATAATATCAAATAACCAAATCAACAAATAACCAAATCAACAAATAACCAAATCAACAAATAACCAAATAATCAAATCAACAAATAACCAAATCAACAAATAACCAAATAATCAATAACAAACAAATAAACAAATTTTATTCACTTTATTTATTAATTAAAAAACTTTTTTATTATGAGAATTAATTTTTCAAAACTGTTTTTAGCAGTTAGTTTAGTGGCAGGGTTGGCATTCACATCTTGCAAGCCTCCTGTTGTAACCGCAGACGACCCGACCATTAGCGGCGTAACGCCCACAGAGGTTGCCATCGGTGATGTAATCACGATTTCGGGTACGAATTTAGACCTCGTTACCGAAGTTGGTTTTGGCGCAGAGCCTTATGTAAAAGTTGCCAAAGCGCAATTTACATCTGTTTCTGCTACAGAAATTAAGGTTGCAGTTCCTGCAATCACTTTCCCCGCAAGCGTTGCTGTGTTCGGAAACGACAAGACAATCGTTTGGGGCGGAACTTTGACAGAGAAAGGCGAAGAGCCACAAGCCCCGCCAACCGCAACAACTACTGCTGCTGGAACTCTTACAGGCGGCGTTATTGCTGTATTTGCACCGAGCCACACACCCGGCACAGAAATCACATTTGAGGTTTCAACCGACCTTACAAATGTAGAAAACGATGCTATTACCGTACTTTGCGGCGAAAACGAAGTAGAACTCGGCTCGTGGGCAAGCACTTTTGGTGCTGATGACAAGGGAATTGTTACAAATTTCCCCACAGAAGTAGAACTCGGCAAAAACTACAAATTTACCGTTAAAATCAACGGCGAACTTGTTGGAACTGCTGTTGTAAAAGCCGACTTGGTTATTTTCGGTTTTGCAAAATCAACACTTGGCTGGAACGGCGGCATTGGCTCAGGCTCGTATCACAATGTTGATTGTGTAACAAAAGCAGACGCTCCAAGCACTGACTATTATTTGTCTTTTGATGTAGCGGCAATGCCAGCATCAAGCGGTGCGTGGGCTATTTTTATTATTGAAAATCAATATGTTACTTTCCCAAATGCTTTGATGACAAATCAAGATGCTATTGGTGCAAGAGTTAGAATTGGTGCAGGTTGCGGCGATGATATTTGCTTGCGATTTAACATTTCTGCTGGCGGCAAAGATTACGGCTACGATTTTGCAATAGGCGACCTTACCGCAACACGCGGAGAATGGGTTGATGTTGTATTCCCACTTGATAACTTCTTCTGGTGGAATGACCAAGCAGGTGCAAATGAAGTTTTGACTGAAAATGTACCTGACTTTAAAGGTGCAGAAATCACAAAATGGGGTGTTGCAAACAATATCGCACCGTGGGACGCTCGCGGCGGCATTGGCGAAGGACAACCGCTTGTTTTTGACATTGACAACATTCGTTTAATAAAACAATAATTTTAAAAACGTATTGTAATTATGGAAATGGGGGAGGTTTTTGCCCTTCCCCATTTTTTATTTTTTACAAGATTAACAAAATTTGCAGAATTAACAAATTCTAAAATTATGGTTAATAATTTTTTTGAGGTGCTATTAAAATAAATTTTGGTAGTAACTAAAAAAACAGGTGTCATTCCCGCGCAGGCGGGAATCTCCTTGCTTCATTGTACAAATGGGATTCCCGCCTGCGCGGGAATGACAGGTTACTTCATTTTATTCTGTTTATTTAATTGTTTTTCTATTATCTTAATAATTTTTTTAAACTAATACCACCTCAAAAAAATTATTAACCACCAAATTCAAAACTTTAATCATTGAAAAAAAAATTGTAACTTTGCACGTTTTTTGTAATCAAAAAATTATTCATTAATTAATTGTTAATTATTTATAAAAAAATGATATTACCTATTGTATTATACGGAAATTCTATCTTGCGCGAAGTGGCGAAACCTGTTGAAAAAGACTTTCCAAATTTAACGCAACTCGTTGAAAATATGTATGAAACGATGCGCAAAGCCGAAGGCATCGGGCTTGCCGCGCCGCAAATCGGGCAGTCGATACGCCTTATTGTCATTGATGTAACCACGCTAAAAGGCGAAAAAGATTACCCCGAACTTGCTACTGCGCCAGACACGCTCACGCTGGTAAATCCGACAGTTTTGGAGCATTTTGGCGAAATGATTTCAAAAGAGGAAGGCTGTTTGAGTTTGCCGAAAATTCACGAAAGAGTTATTCGCCCAAACGGAATAAAAATTAAATATTTTGACACTGATTTCAACGAGCATACAAGCGAATTTGAGGGCTTTTTTGCCCGCGCCATTCAGCACGAACTCGACCATATTGACGGACACGTTTTTACCGACAGAATTTCTCCACTCCGCAAACAGATGATTAAATCTAAACTTTTTGACATTATTAAAAAGAAAACAAATTGCGGATACAAAGTTAAATAAAACTAAGAACTAAGAGTTAAGAAATAAGAAATAAGAAATAAGAAATAAGAAATAAGAACAAAAATAGCCGTCTTTGAACCACGATTTTTACAAGATTTATAGATGACCAAGATAAAATCTGCGTAAATCAGTTAAATCTGCGTTATCTGCGTGCTAAAAGAAATTGAAAATTAATCATTAAAAATTAACAATTAATCATTATAAAAAATGCGATTAGTAGTAACAGGCGCGCAATGGGGCGATGAGGGAAAAGGCAAAATGACCGATTTTCTCGCTCAAAAATCTGACGTTGTTGTTCGTTATCAAGGCGGAAACAACGCAGGACACACTATCCTTTTCAACGGCAATAAATATGCGTTGCAGAGCATTCCATCGGGCATTTTCAACCCGAAAATCAAAAACGTAATGGCAAACGGAATGGTTGTCAATCCGAAAGCCGCGTTGGAGGAACTTGCAAAACTGCATTCGATGGGAATTACCGATTACCAACTTTTTATTTCCGACCGCGCAGCCGTGATTATGCCTTACCATATCGCACTTGACGGTGCATACGAAACTGCCAAAGGCGGAAAAATGATTGGCACAACCAAAAAAGGCATTGGCACGGCTTATGCTGATAAATACGCGCGTATCGGCATTCGTATCGGCGATTTGCTCGACCGTGATTATTTTGCCGAACGACTAAATGATGCTTTGTCAGTGAAAAACCTTGAACTCAAAATGCTTGGGCTGGAAACAATGGAGTTTGAGCCGCTTTTTGAGGAATATTTGGAATATGGACAAAAATTAAAACCATTTATTTGCGACACATCAATTTTGCTTAACAAAGAGGTTGAAAAAGACTCAAACATTCTTTTTGAAGGCGCGCAGGGAGTAATGTTGTGCATCGAACACGGCACTTATCCCTTTGTTACTTCGTCTTCGCCATCGACTATCGGCGTGCCGATTGGTACAGGCATTCCGCCGAAATATATTGACCACGCACTCGGAATTTGCAAAGCCTATAATACCCGTGTCGGTGCAGGCTCTTTTCCGACCGAACTTGACGGCGATTTGGCGCACTGGATTAGAGAACGCGGACACGAATACGGCACTGTTACAGGTCGCCCGCGCCGTGTGGGCTACCTCGATACTGTCGCTTTGCGCCACGCTTGCAGAATTTCAGGACTTGACAGCCTCGCAATAATGCTTTTTGATGTGCTTTCTGGCATTTCAGAACTCAAAATCTGCACAAACTACGAACTTGACGGTGAAATCATTGACTTCATTCCTTCAACTTTGAGCGCGTATAACCGTTGCAAGCCTGTTTTTATTGATATGCCGATTTGGAACGAAGACATCACGCAAATAAAATCTTTCGGTGATTTGCCTGAAAATGCAAAATTCTACCTCAAAAAAATCGAAGAATTAGTCAAAACAAAAATTGCCTACGTTTCCGTAGGACCAGACAGAACACAGACGATTGAAATTTAAAAGTCAGAATTTTTTTAGTTGAAATATAAATAATATGGTATAAAAATGAAATAACCTGTCATTCCCGCGTAGGCGGGAATCCCATTAGTAGAATTAAGTAAGGAGATTCCCGCCTGCACGGGAATGACACCTGTTTTTTTAAATTTTTTAGTACATTTAAACAATATATTATATTTATTGCATTAATCATTAAAAAATAATAATTAATCATTCAAAAAATTATGGAAAACATTAAACATTACACTAATGGCGAGGTTACAATCGTTTGGAAACCTGACTTGTGCCAGCACGCTGCATTTTGTGGAAAGGAACTGCCAGCGGTTTTTAAGCCGAAAGAACGCCCTTGGATAGATGCAAACGGCGCGCCGACTGAAAAAATTATCGAACAGGTAAAACGCTGTCCGTCAGGTGCATTAAGTTATTTTTTAAATTGATTTGTTGATAGAAAGGTTATTTGATTATTTGGTGATTTGGTTATTTGCTTATGAAAGGTTATTTGATGATTTGGTTATTTGCTTATGAAAAGTCATCAATAAACACCAAATTAACAAATCAACACATAACCAAATCAACAAATAACCAAATAATCACATCACCAAATCACCAAATCAACAAATAACCAAATCAACAAATCAACAAATAACCAAATCATCAAATAATCACATCAACAAATAACCAAATCAACAAACAAATAAACTATGAATTTACTACACAAAGACAATGCCGAAAAAGGCTCTTTCAAATTGAAAGACGGCGATTATTTGGCGGGAGAAATTACCTACGTCTGGTCGAATGATGAATTGATTATCATTGACCATACGGGCGTAAATTCAATTTACGAGGGTAAGGGCATCGGCAAGCAACTTGTGCAAGCCGTTGTAGATTATGCGCGGGAAAGACAAATAAAAATTTTGCCGTTGTGTCCCTTTGCAAAAAGAATTTTCGACAGAACCGAAAATTACAGCGATGTAAGGGCGGTCAGAAGTTAGAAAATAGAAGTAAGAAGATAAGAAGTAAGAAGATAAGAAGTTAAGTAGATAAGAAGTTAAGAAGATAAGAAGTAAGAAGATAAGAAGTTAAGAAGATAAGAAGTTAAGAAGATAAGAAGTTAGAAAATAGAAGATAAGAAGTTAAGAAGATTTAATGTGCATTAAGGGTTGAAATTCTATATTTTGTAAAAATCAGGTTTAAGGAATAACAAATAAATAACTTATAATGGTTTATTACTATTGGTGTCCTTTGTGAAATCTTTTTGTGTTCTTGTGGTAAATGAATTTAAAACACAAAGAACACAAAAAAAGATACACAAAGTTCACAAGTTAAAAATTTTGTATTACTTAGCCCGTTATTCGCATTAATCATTAATCATTAAAAATTAATCATTATAAAAAATAATCATTAAATAACGTGAAAATAATAATTGTCGGTGCGGGCGAAGTTGGGCGGTATGCTGCAAAATTGCTTGCAAATGAGCGCAAAGATGTTGTTTTGATGGACGAAGACCCTGAAAAACTCACCGAATTGGACAACAACTACGATTTGATGACGCGCACAGGGTTTCCGACTTCGATACGCGACTTGAAGGCGTGCGGAATAAAAAACAACATTTTTATTGCCGTTACGCCAGACGAAAGCACAAATATAACCGCTTGTATGATTGCTAATTCGCTCGGTGCAGCCAAAACTATTGCGCGAATTAACAATTACGAGTATATTTTGCCCGAAAATAAAGAATTTTTTAAAAAAATGGGTATCGGTACGCTGATTTACCCCGAAGCATTGGCTGCGCTGGAAATTGTTGATGCGCTAAAAGGCGGCTGGATGCGCGAATTTCGCAATTTTGGCAATGGCGAACTTTCGCTTATCGGGCTGAAAATCAGAGAAAATTCCGCAATAATTGACAAAAAATTTCTTACAGGCTTTTTCAACCACAATTTTTATAGAATTGTGGCAATTCAGCGAGCCAACAAAACCGTTATCCCAAAAGGCACTGACGAAATCAGGGCAAACGACCTTGTTTATTTTATCTGCCCAAAAGGCAACGAAGAAAAAATCCGCCTTGATACCAACAAACCGAAAATCAATATTAAGAAAATTATCATTATGGGCGGAGGAAAAATCACTTACAAAGCCGTTCAAAATCTGTCCGATAATTATTCAATAAAAATCATTGAAAAAGATAAAAACCGCTGTTATTTCTTGGCTGAAAAACTGTCTAATGCGTTGATAATCAACGGAGACGGGCGCGACATCGAACTTCTGAAACAGGAGGGAATAGCCGATGCAGACGCTTTTATGGCTTTCACCGAAAACTCCGAAACGAATGTATTTGCCTGCATTGCTGCAAAGCGTTTCGGCGTGCAGAAAACCATTGCCGAAGTGGAAAATATTGATTACATTGATTTGGCGGAAAGCCTTGACATCGGCACAATTATCAACAAAAAACTGATTGCCGCGAGCAATATTTATAAATCTATGCTTGACGAAGACGCGCTGAACGTGAATTGCCTTACCTACTCCGATGCTTTGGTTGTGGAATATGCGGTAAAAAAGGGCGACAAAATCACCAAAGGCTGCGTGCGCGAACTGATTTTGCCCGCAGATGTGAATATCGGCGGCATTATCAGAGACGGCGAAGGCTACGTTGTTGATGGCGACACAATCGCGCAGGCAGGCGACCACGTTGTGCTTTTCTGCACATCAATGAGTATGCCGAAAGTGGCGGATTTTTTTCAGTAAAATATTTTTCTCTTTTTTTCGTTTAATAAATGAAGTCTGAATCAAGATTTACAGAATTAAATAATACAAAATAACCTATAATATTTTAACCACAGAGGCACAGAGTAACACAGAGTTTAATAATTTTTATTTATAAAAATTGCTCTGTGTTCTTATGACAATTAAAAAATAATTTGTAATGTTAAACATCTATCTGACAAATAATTAATCAAGAACACAGAGAAAAAAATTAAAATTTTTCTTTGTCTTTTCTCTGTGTTACTCTGTGCCTCTGTGGTTAAAATATAAATCAAAAAACTGTTATAAGTTGTTTATTTCGCGTTACTAAAAGATTTTCTTGATTGTGTTTTAATCCTGTTAATTCAAAAATCTTGAAAATCCTGATTTAGACAGGCAAAAAAATAATTCATCATTTATAATTCATAATTCATAATTTTTTTATACCTTTGCATTTTTAAAAATATGAGAAAAATAATTTTATATATCGCTGGCATTCTGATATTTACCTCTTGCGGCAGTTATCAAAAATTGCTGAAAAGTACAGACGCTGAGGAAAAACTCGCTGCTGCCAAAAACTTTTTCCTTGAAAAAAAGTATGTAAAGAGTGCAACTTTGTTTCTTGATGTGGCACAAACATACAAAAATACAAAACAGGGAGAAGAAGTGTTTTATCTTTTGTCAGAATCGTATATGGGGCAAAAAGATTACTATTCGGCAAGCGAATATTACAAGCAATATCTAAAAGCCTATCCGCGCGGCGAATATGCCAAAGAAAGCCGTTATATGATTGGCTATTGTTATTATTTGGACTCGCCTGATGCGCGGCTTGACCAATCAACAACTCACCAAGCCATTGACGCGCTCACGGAATATGTGCAGATTTACCCCGAAAGCGAAAAAACGGCGGAGGCATACAGTTTGATTGCAGAATTGCAGGACAAACTCGCATACAAAGGCTATTTGAATGCAAAATTATACTTAAATCTCGGTACATATTTAGGAAATAATCTTCGTGCTGCCGTGATTGAGGCGGACAATATTTTAAAGGAATTTCCAGAAACAAAGCACCGCGAAATACTCTCGTTTTTGATTTTGCAGGCTAAATATCACGAGGCGGCTCTTTCGGCTGCGGAAAAGCGAAAAGAGCGTTTTTCGGAAGTTATTGACGAATATTACAAATATGCAACCGAATTTCCAAACACAAAACATAGCAGCGAGGCTGCACGAATGTTAAAAGAGGCAAAAAGATACACTAAATAATGGTTAATGATTAATTATTAATTATTAATGATTAATAAAACTACAAACTATTTGAAATCTGAAATTTGAATTTTTTTTATTTGAAATTCTAAAATTATAATTATATGGCAAAAAAGAAAACATCAACACCACTCTCAACTATAACAAGAGATGTTACCGCGCTTTCTGCGCCTGTTGGCAATATTTATGAAACGGTTGTGATTATCTCTAAAAGAGCAAATCAAATCAGCAGTGAAATGAAACACGATTTAGACAAAAAACTCCAAGATTTTTCGGCGGTAACCGATAATCTCGAAGAAATTCACGAAAACCGCGAACAAATTGAGGTTTCACGCTATTACGAAAAACTTCCGAAGGCAACACTCAGGGCAATCAAAGAGTTTGAAGACGGCAAAGTTTATTACCGAAACCCGCTGCAAAGCAAAATCGCAGCCGAATAAAATAATGTGTTAGCACGCAAATAACGCTGATTTAACAGATAAACGCAGATAATTAAAATATTGATTATCTGTGTTTTATTTAGTTTATTGTTAGGAAACTTCTAATTATTGACAAAAAAACAAAAGTGTTGTCATTGCGGGCTTGACCCGCAATCGATTGAAAAAACATTTGCGAGCGATTGCGGGTTGTCATTCTGAACTTGATTCAGAACCGCAATGACACGGTATGATATTTTTATGTCATATATTGAAAAGTTTATTTTGAGAAGTCCTCTTAATAAAAATCTGCGAAAATCTATCTAATCTGTGTTATCTGCGTGCTTTTGTGCTTTTATTCAAAAATAATTCATAATTCATAATCTATAAGTCATATTTTTTTCTTATCTTTGCCGTCTGTTTTTTTAACTTCTTCCGAAATCATAAATCATTAAATACAAGTCAATTAAATAAAAATGGCGCAATTCAAGTTTTACAGTATTGGCAGCAGCAGCAACGGAAATTGTTATTTTGTCGGCACAGACGACTACGGTTTTCTTGTTGATGCAGGAATTAATGTCCGTACTTTAAAGCGCGCACTCAAAGAGTACAATATTTCGTTAGACAAAATTTTTGGTGTTTTCCTCACGCACGACCACACCGACCACGTTCAGTTTGTAGAAGCATTGGGCGAAGGACAAAATATTCCGATTTACTCCACAAAGGAAGTTTTTGAGGGCATTCACCGCAATTTTCGCGTTAAGGCAGACCTTACGAATTGCCGAAAATTTTTCAAAAAAGGCGAAGTTGTAAATATACGCGATTTTGCGTTTCAGTCGTTTCCTGTGAGCCACGATGCCAGCGATGCAATGGGTTATTCTATCACTTTTGATAATCGTACTTTGGTGATTGCCACAGATTTGGGTTTTATCGGAAAAGAGGTTGCCGACCATATTTCAAAAGCGAATTACCTTGTCATTGAGGCAAATTATGACGAAGAGATGCTCAAAAACGGACCTTATACTTATCACTTAAAGCAGCGTGTCAGCAGCCACACAGGGCATTTGAGCAATACGCACACGGCAAAATTTTTGGCAGATAACTGGCACGAAAACCTCTCGCACATTTTTCTCTGCCATATCAGCGGCGACAACAACACGCCCGAAATCGCCTACCAAACCGTTTTTAATGCGCTTTCCGCAAAAAATATCACGCCAAAAATGCTTATCCCGCTAAACAGAACAGAGCCGACAGAAATGGTTATTTGGGAATAATTTTTTTTTAATTGTTAAAAAAATGCAAACAACATCAGCCGCATATTTTACGCTGAAACAGGCAGCAGATTGGGCTACGTCTTACACAAAAAAAGACGTAACACCCTCTAATATTGCCTATTTGGTGCAATATGGGCGAGTGCAGAAAATCGGTGAAAACGGCTCTACACAAGTTGCTTTGCCCGAATTGAAGAATTATTATGATAATTTTTTGTCTTCGCGCGAAGTTAATTTTAAGGAAAAATTGGGCGAAGATTTGAATTGGGCTTTGTCATTTGACCAATATAAAGAGGCGGAAACTACAAAACACGTTCATCGTTTGCACCCTTACAAAGGCAAATTTATTCCGCAGTTGGTTGAATATTTTTTAGATAATCACACAGATAAATTTAAAACTGAAACCTATTTTGAAAAAGGCGATATTGTTCTCGACCCATTTTCCGGCAGCGGCACAACAATGGTGCAGGCGTGTGAATTGGGAATGCACGCCGTTGGAATTGACGTTTCGGCTTTTAATTCGCTCATCGGAAATTGCAAAGTTACAAAATATGATATTGCTGATATTCAGAATGCAATAACGCTGATAACCAACGCATTAGAAAGTTTTATTAAAAATTCAAATGCAGTTGAGTTTGAAGAGAAATTGTTGCAGGAATTGAATATTTTTAATAATCAATATTTTCCTGTGCCTGATTATAAATATCGTTTGTACAATAATCAAATCAACGAAACCGAGTACGGCAAAGAAAAAGAGGCACTTTTTCTGCCAATTTTTGAACGCTTGGTAAAAGAATACAACATTAAACTGAAACAGGAAAAAAACGAAACTTTTTTAGATAAATGGTATTCGGCGCATATTAGAAATGAGATAGATTTTGTTTTTGAGGAGATAAAAAAGATAAAAAACACCAACACAAAAAAAATTGTGAGCGTGATTTTGAGCCGCACAATTCGCAGTTGCCGAGCGACAACACACGCCGATTTGGCAACGCTTTTAGAGCCGCAAACTACAACCTATTATTGCAGCAAACACGGCAAAATGTGCAAACCGCTTTTCTCAATTCTGAAATGGTGGAAAACATACTCAAAAGACACAGTCGCGCGTTTGCACCAATTTGACAGATTAAGAACAGACACGTTTCAACTCTGTTTAACAGGCGACAGCAGAACGATTGATATTTTTGAGCAGATAAAAAAACGCAATGCTGAATTTGGAAATTTGGTTGAAAAGCAAAAAATAAACGGCATTTTTTCGTCGCCGCCTTATGTTGGCTTGATTGATTACCACGAGCAGCACGCCTACGCCTACGATTTGTTTGGTTTTGAGCGCAAAGACGAATTAGAAATCGGCTCACTTTTCAAAGGACAAACCAAAGACGCAAAAGAGAGTTATGTGCAGGGAATTTCTGACGTTTTGAATAACTGCAAAAAATATTTGGCAGACGATTACAACGTTTTTCTTGTGGCAAACGACAAATATAATATGTACCCAACCATTGCCGAAAATGCAGGAATGAAGATTGTTAATCAATTCAAACGCCCTGTATTAAACAGAACGGAGAAAGATAAAACGGCTTATTCGGAGAGTATATTTCATTTAAAAAATAAATAAAATTATGTCAAGAAGATTAAATTTTGCAAAAAAATATCAAATAGAGTGGGAATTGCCTGAAACAGAAATTTCGGAAGAAGAATGGGAAAAAATAATCGAACTTTCGGAAGACGAAGAAGACGAATTAGACGATGAAATTTGGCAGTCAGAATATGAAAATTATTATGATGTTCCAAAATTTTTGCTTGAAAAGAGAATGAATGAATTAGAACTTTCAAATAAACGATTATCGGATTTTTGTAAAGAATTATTAGAAAAGTCTGAACCAACAATAGATTATGTACGAGTAGAAATTTTTTAAAAAAGAACGAAAATAAAACCTAATTTATACCTAATTCAAAAAACAAAACAACCTCAGTAGCAAAAAGCAACACACGCCACAACCTAATTACCACATTAACAGGGTTTTAAAATTAGGTAATGAGGTAATTAAAGAGGGAAATTTATAATCTACTGAGGTAGTTTAGTAAAAAAAATTAGGTAAAAATGAGGTTAAAGAAAATAAAATTAATAATATGGCATTAACTAACGAACAAAAAAACACATATTAAGCAAGTTATTGCAACCTAAAACATAAAAATATGACAACTTCGGAAAAAATAAAAGATGCTATTAAAAATATCATTACTTCAATGATGGACAGAGTAATGGATAATGTGCTTGTAAAAGACCCGTTTATCCCCGAAAAACACCATTCATTGAAACCTTTGTACGCTGCGCTTGTGCCTGACGAAATTTTTAAAGGGTCGCATTTTGAACGTAGATTTGTTACGCCTTTTGGCAGTGTTTGGGAAAAATTGGCAGTTGTGGCGGGGCTGGTGGCTTTTGACAAGTCAATTCAGGGCTACGAAATACACGGACAAATTCCCGAAAAAAGATTTAACCGTATTCGCGAAGTGTTGGAAAAACTGGAACACCCAGAAAAAGGTGCAAAACGCATAAAACCAGATTGGAATGAAGAATTGAAATATATTCTCGAAGGTAAAGGCGAACTTTTGCCTGCAACGGTGGTTTGTGATTTGTATTTGGAAAAAGACGACAAGAAATATGCTTTTGAATTAAAGTCGCCGCTGCCAAACAGCGATATAACCAAAGTGAGCAAGGAAAAAATGTTCAAACTGTACAGTATGGTTGGTAACCCTGTAACAGATGCTTTTTATGCTTTGCCGTATAATCCGTATGGCAAACGCGAAGATTATGCGTGGAGTTTTCCTGCCCGCTGGTTTGATATGAAAACTGACAAATCTGTTATGATTGGCAATGATTTTTGGGATTTTATCGGTGGTGCAGGTACATATCAACTGTTTATTGACGAGATAAATAAACTCGGTGTTGAATACCGAGAAAGAATTTATAAAGAATATTTAGGAATTGAAACTCTTGAAAATGGGTTTAAGTTATAAATTCTATCTCGAAATTGATACATATTTTGCACGATTTAATAAATAATAACGAAAAAATAAAAACCTAATTTTTACCTGATTTAAAAAACAAAACAACCTCAGTAACATAATACCAAAAATTCTATACAAATGAAACCAACAATTATTGACTTGCTCAATCAGAGCGTTGAAAAATTCTCCGAAAACCCTTTTTTATGGGAAAAAATTGGGGCGAATTGGGAGAAAACCACTTACAAACAGACCAAAAAGTATGCGGTAGATTTAGCCGCAGGATTAATTTCGCTCGGCGTGGAGTTTGGCGACAAAACCGCCCTGCTTTCCGAAGGCAGAAACGCTTGGATACTCGGCGAACTCGGCATTTTGTCCACCGGAGCGGTGAATGTGCCGCTCTCGATAAAACTCGAAGAGGGCAGCGACCTCGTTTTTCGCCTCACGCATTCTGAGGCAAAATATATTCTCGTTTCTGGCTCGCAACTCAAAAAAATTCGTGCTATTATGCCGCAAATCCCTGATATTAAGAATGTTATCATTTTTGACAAACAGGAATCTTATCAAGAAAAAGAGATTTTTATTGATGATGTGGTTGCTCTCGGCAAAAAACTGCTCGAAAAAGAGCCGTCTGTTGTGGAAAACCGCGCAAAATTAATCAAGCCCGATTCGCTGGCAAATATTTCCTACACCTCAGGCACAACCGCGATGCCCAAAGGCGTGATGCTCACGCACCGCAATTATACTGCAAATATTGAGCAGTGTTTTTCGCTGATTATTGTCCCCGAAAATTACAGAACGCTGCTGATTTTGCCGCTCGACCACTGCTTTGCGCACGTTGCGGGCTTTTACGGCTGGATGGCGTATGGCGCGAGTGTCGGCACAGTGCAGAACGGCAAAACAGGAATGGAAACGTTAAAAAATATTCCGCTGAATATCAATGAGTTAAAGCCGAATATTTTGTTGAGCGTGCCTGCTTTGGCAAAAAATTTCCGCAAAAATATTGAGTCAAATATCAAGGCAAAAGGCAAATTTGTAAATGGTTTGTTCAATTTTGCAATGAAAATTTCCTATTCTTACAACAAAGAGGGCAACAATCGCGGACAGGGTTTGACCATTTTTTATAAACCACTTTTGTGGCTTTTTGATAAAATTTTGTTTAACCAAATTCGTCAGGCTTTTGGCGGCGAACTCAAATTTTTCGTTGGCGGCGGCGCGTTGCTCGACATCGAACTGCAACGATTTTTCTACGCAATCGGCATTCCGATGTATCAGGGCTACGGACTTTCGGAGGCAACGCCGATTATTTCCGCTAACAGCGGCGACAGCCACAAACTCGGCTCGTCTGGACATATTGCGAAACCTATGGAGTTGAAAATCTGCGACTTAGACGGAAAAGAATTGCCAAATTTCCAAAAAGGCGAAATCGTTATTCGCGGCGAAAATGTGATGGCGGGCTATTTTAAAAACGAGCAAGATACCGCCGAAACTATCAAAGACGGCTGGCTGCACACAGGCGATATGGGCTATGTTGATGACAGCGATTTTCTGTATGTTGTTGGGCGTTTCAAGAGCCTGCTGATTGCTGCTGACGGCGAAAAATACAGCCCCGAAGGCATCGAAGAGGCAATCTGTGACGGCTCGCGCTATGTTGAGCAGATAATTTTGCACAACAACCAAGACCCATACACAACGGCTCTGCTCGTGCCAAATAAAGAGGCGTTGAAGCACCACGTTGAGCGCAGCGGCTTGGACGGGAACAGCATTGAGGGCAAAACTCGCGCCCTAAACCGCCTGCAACGCGAAATTGATGCCTACCGAAAAGGCGGCATTCATCAGGGAGAATTTCCTGAGCGTTGGCTGCCAACAGCAATAGCAGTGCTTGACGAGCCATTTACCGAGCAAAACGGCTTGGTAAATTCCACAATGAAAATCGTGCGCGGCAAAGTCGAAAAACGCTACGCTGACAGACTTGAAGAGTTGTATCTGGCTGAAAATAAGAACATTGTGAATGAGAAAAATATAAATGCTTTAAACTAAAAAAATGCAATATTTAACAAGAACGGATTTAATTATGCCTGAATACGGGCGTAATATTCAAAAAATGGTGGAACACGCCGTTTCAATTGAAGACCGACAGGAGCGTACCGAATGTGCGCAGTCGATTATTAACGTTATGGGCAGTATGTTTCCATATCTGCGTGATGTTGAGGGCTTTAAGTTCAAACTTTGGGACCATTTGGCGATTATGTCGAAGTTCAAACTTGACATTGATTACCCTTTTGACGTGATAAAAAGCGAGAATTTGGCGCAAAAACCCGCGAAAATT
Organism: Prevotellaceae bacterium; assembly: GCA_031260925.1. Lineage (GTDB taxonomy): Bacteria > Bacteroidota > Bacteroidia > Bacteroidales > Paludibacteraceae > F0058. The sequence continues at coordinate 29,565 of JAISKN010000157.1, forward strand.
CCGTACACCGCCAAAAAAATGCACTATCTGCATTATGGCGCGACAGTAGAACGTTTTATAAAATCTGCCTGCGCAATGTCCGAAGGCGAAGAACGCGCCGAACTTACCGCTTCAATCGCTAACTATATGAAAAAGAGCCTGTTAGCGTGGAATAAAGAAATCGCAACCGACAACAAAGTGATTGACGATTTGTGTTATTTGTCGAAAGGGAAAATCGCGCTCAACGCAGACGAACACCGTTTTATCAGTTCAGATGAACTGAATCAAAACCGCAAAAGGAACAATAACAACAAAAGAAAATTAAAAATTAAAAGATAATAAATAAAAGATAATAAATAAAAGATAAAAAATAAAAGTTAAGGGTGATTGTTGTTTAAACTGTTAGTTTTTAGTTTTTAACTTTTAGTTATTAGTTGATAATCAGGTATATCTTCCGAAAAAAGATACCGTTTTTGTTCTAAATCTACTTTGCAAAAAAAGTGATTAAGTCCGTTGCTCACAAGCAGATACGGCACATTGAGTTGAAGGTTATAAACGGCGATTTGGTCAAAAACTTTTTGAGAAATTTCAATTTGAGGCTGTTTGTATTCACATATAACCAAAGGTTTAAATTTGTTATCGTAAATCACTGTGTCGCAGCGTTTTGACAGTTTATTATACTTTATAGAACATTCATTTGAAATTTTGTTTTGCGGAAAATTCAGCGATGAAATCAGGTGTTTTACAACATTCTGGCGCACCCATTCTTCTGGCGTGAGTGCAACAAAAATATTTCTAATTGGGTCGAAAATCTTGTAATTTTCGTCTTCAAAACGAATTTTAAACTGATATTCAGGTAAATTTAATTTTGGTAATTCAGCCATTTTTTTGTAATTTTGAGCGCAAAGTTAATTATTTTTTATAATAAAACAAATGAAAAATCAAAAATACCCTATATTTTTTTGCATTTATACCATAATGCTTTTGTCTGTTTCTTTTTATTTTGCAAGAGATAAGGCGACTTTTTGGTTGGAAGTGCTGCCTGTATTATTGATATTTCCTATTCTGTTTTTTACCTATCATAAATTTCAATTTACAAAACTTGCGTATGCGCTGCTTTGCATTCACTTTTTGATATTGTGTATTGGCGGCATATACACTTATGCCGAAGTTCCATTAGGTTTTTGGCTGCAAGATTGGTTTGGATTTACTCGGAATAATTACGATAAAATTGGGCATTTTGTGCAAGGTTTTGTTCCTGCTATTTTAGTGCGCGAAATGTTATTGCGTACTTCGCCTTTGCGTAGCGGAAAATGGCTTGCGTTCATTACAGTTTCTATTTGTTTAGCAATAAGTGCGTTGTATGAAATATTTGAATGGAGTGTTAGCATAATCAGAGGCGAATCTGCTGAGGCGTTTCTTGGTATGCAGGGTTATGAATGGGACACGCAATCTGATATGTTATTTGCTTTGGTTGGTGCAATAGTTGCATTAATTGCTTTGACGAGAATACATAATAGAATATTGTCTAATAAATAATTTTGAGAAATTACAAAAATCTAAAATCGTAAATCTAAAATCGTAAATTAATTTTATGGCAAAAGCAGAAAATAAAAAAAGTTTTGAGCAAATTCTAAAAGATTTGAAAGCGAAACAATATGCACCTGTCTATTTTTTAATGGGTGAGGAAGCATATTATATTGACAAAATCGCCGATTTCATCGAAAAAAACGTACTTTCAGACGAGGAAAAAGATATGAATTTGTCGATTTTTCACGGCAAAGATTCAAAAATTGAAGATGTGCTTATGGCTGCAAAGCAACTTCCAATGATGGCTGATTATCAGGTAGTTATTGCCAAAGAGGCGCAGCATTACGAAAAAACTATTGACAAAATCGAATTTTATGTAAAAAATCCCGCGCCTTCCACAATTTTGGTTTTTTGTTATAAATATAAGAAACTTGATGCGCGAAAAAAATATGTGAAAGAGATTGATAATCAGGGAGTTTTGTTTGAGACAGGCGTGATTTACGATAATCAACTGCCGAAATTTATCAAAGATTATTGTGCCGAAATCAACGTAAAAATTGAGGAAAAAGCCGTTGGAATGCTTGTAGAATATATTGGCGTAGATTTGGCAAGAATGACGGGCGAAATAGATAAACTGCTCATTATCAAGCCAGAAGGCGCAAATACTATCACCTCAGATTTGGTTTATAAAAACATCGGCATCAGCAAAGATTACAACGCTTTTGAACTTGCGCGCGCTTTGGGCGTAAAAGACGTTTTGCTCGCTAACCGCATTGTTGATTATTTCGGCAAAAATCCCAAAGAATTTGCGATGCCGCCAACTTTAACCACACTTTTCAACTATTTTGAGAAAATTCTTTTGTATAATTCTCTCGAAAACAAGAGCGATATTGAAATTCAGAGCGTTATCGGCGTTCACCCTTTTGTATTCAGAAAAGATTATTTGGCTGCCGTCAGAAATTACAGCACAGGCAAAATCTGCAATATAATCGGCTTTATCCGCACTGCCGATGTCAGAAGTAAAGGCTTTGGCTTTGCTTCCGCCGACAGCGCAGAAGAGAAAAACTATCAAATCCTTAAAGAATTGGTTTTCAGGATTTTGCATTGATATTTTAGCACGGATTTTCACAGATAAAATCATAATAAACGCAGATAATCAATAAAAGTTATCTGCGTTTATCAGTCTAATCTGTGTCATCTGTGTGCTAAAAACCTGCAATCACAGCATCTCTTGCCTTTGCGATATATTCTTCCATATTTTCGTCATTCAGCCCGCTGCAATCAATCTCTTTGTGGATTGTGGCGGTAATTGTGCAGGGCTTAATGTAATATTGCCCGCGCGGCATTGCCTCAAACGCGCCGTCAATGGTAATCGGCACAAGCGGCAGTTTCAAATCTTCGGCGAGTTTGAACGCGCCGCGCTTAAATCTGCCAACGTCCCCTGTCCAAGTGCGGCTGCCTTCGGGAAAAATCACGAGCGATGCGCCATTTTTCAACCGTTCTTCCGCCACTTGAAGGCTGTTTTTCGTTTTCAAAGGGCTGCTCCTGTCAATAAAAATGTGTCCTGCTTTGTGGCAAGCGTAACCGACAAATGGAATTTTGCGCAGCGAATTTTTCATCATCCACTTAAAACGGTTGTTTAACCAGCCATAAACCACAAAAACATCGTAAATACTTTGATGATTTGCCACAAAAATGTACGATTTTTTTGCAGAATAATTCTCTTTTCCGTGGATTTTTACACGAATAAAGGCGAGATAACACGCCATTTTTGCCCAAATTTTCGCAGGAAAATAACACCAGCGATAATCGCCGATAAACGAGAAAATAATCGTCAAAACCGCCGTAATCACCGTTAAAATTGACATTATCGGCAAAAAAACAAGTGCCAAATATAGCGCAAAAATCGGGTTAATTTTTCTTTTGTTCATAAATTATACGATAGATTTAAACTTTTCAAGGTGCAAAATTAATATTTTTTTTTGAACAAAGAGCAAAGAATAATGAATAAAGACACGAAATTTTTTATTTTGTTAATTCTTACTTTTTTTGTAATTTTGCGAAATATAATATTTAGGCACTAATGCACTGATTTTTTTGTTTAAATTTTGCAAAATTTATCATTAATTTGTGTTTTATTCGTGCATTCGTGGCTAAAATTTAATCTAAATAAAAAAATGAAAATACTCGTAACAGGCTCATACGGACAACTCGGCAATGAAATTCGCGTTGCATTGCAGCAATTTCCTGACACTGAGGTAATTATGACTGATGTTGATACGCTTGATATTTGCAATAAAAATGCCGTTGAGCGTTTTTTTGAGCAAAATAAGCCCGATTTCATCGTAAATTGCGCTGCTTACACCGCCGTTGATAAAGCGGAAAATGATGTTGATTTGTGCTATAAAATCAATCGTGATGCGGTGGAAAATTTGGCAAAATCGGCAGCGAAAATCGGTGCGAAAATTGTGCATATTTCCACCGATTATGTGTTTGACGGAACGGCGAATGTGCCATACTCCGAAGACGTAAAAGTCTGTCCTAAAAGCATTTACGGAAAATCAAAAGCGGCAGGCGAAGAAGTTTTAATGGAAAATAATGGACAAAATTCAATAATAATTCGCACGGCTTGGCTCTATTCTATTTTTGGAAATAATTTTGTGAAAACAATGTTGCGTTTGGGAGCGGAAAAAGAGCAGATTTCGGTGGTTTTTGACCAAATTGGCACGCCTACAAACGCCGCAGATTTGGCTAAAGCGATTGTTGAGATAATTCACACAAAAACTTTTGTATCAGGCATTTATCATTTTTCAAACGAAGGCGTTTGTTCGTGGTATGACTTCACAAAAGCGATTTTTGACATAAAAAAATACGACTGCAAATTGCTGCCAATCGAAAGTTCGCAATACCCTGTTCCTGCGCCGCGACCGAGTTTCAGCGTGCTGAACAAGGCAAAAATCAAGTCCGTTTTTGGCATCGAAATTCCGCATTGGCACGATTCTTTATTGAAAATGACTGAAAAGAACTAAAAAATAACAACTAAAAACTAAAAAAATGTGTCATTCCCGCGAAGGCGGGAATCCCCTATTTTCAAAGAAATTATTTGCAGGAGATTCCCGCCTTCGCGGGAATGACACGGAGAAAAATATTGAAATATGTTAGAAAATTACAAAATAATACTCGGCTCGCAATCGCCGCGCAGGCAGGAACTTTTAAAAGGTTTGGACATTGATTTTGAAGTGAAAAAAATTGATGTTGAAGAAACTTATCCACCTGATTTACAGATAGATAAAGTGCCTGAATATTTGGCGAAACAGAAATCAGACGCATACAAAAGTTTTTTAGACGAAAATACGATTTTAATTACCGCAGATACGATTGTTGTACTTGATAATCAAGCATTTGGCAAGCCAAAAGACTATTCAGATGCGTTTTTGATGCTCAAAAAACTTGCGGGCAAAACGCACGAAGTTATCACAGGCGTTTGCATTACAACAAAGCAGCGGCAAGAGGTGTTTTCTGTGGTTACAAAAGTAACATTTTCGCCGCTTTCTGACGATGAAATCGGCTATTATTTAACCAAATACGCGCCTTATGACAAAGCAGGCAGTTACGGCATTCAAGAGTGGGTCGGCTTTGTGGGCGTGGAAAAAATCGAAGGATCATTTTACAACGTAATGGGCTTGCCAATTCAAAAAATTTATCAAGAATTAAAGAAATTTTAATGTATTTTGCCACGAATACACTAATAAAATACAAAATAATAATAAGTTGTTATAAAGAATTAATCTTATATTTTTTATCTGGATTGCTTCGGAATTACTCACGACTAAAAGGAGTAAATACCTCGCAATGACGACAAATGCTGTCCGTCATTGCGAGCGAAGCGAAGCAATCCAGAAATATTACATAAAATATTTAAATTGTTTATAGTATATTCGCGGCAAAAAAAAAAAAAAAATCAATACAA
>JAISKN010000160.1 GCA_031260925.1 Prevotellaceae bacterium
CTGCTGGCTGCGCAATATTTGCCACAAAAACAGTATCTGCAAGCAATGCGCTTTCAGAAATATAGAGCCGATAATTAGTTGCATCTGTAACCTTATTCCACTGAATTTGTATCGAGTTACAGGTTTTATTTATAACTGTTGGCTCTGCTTTGTCTAAAAGTTCGCAATCGGGAATACGTAATCTGAAACCCACAATGCCGCAATCGCTTACTGTCGGCACTAATCTGATTGTATTAGTAGTTCCTTGGTTTAGTGTAATGTTTTTTACATCAATAGAATAACCGTTTAGCAAAGTAGCCTGCTGACAGCGAATTGTTCCGTAACTTGTTCCATTAACAAACAGTTCTGCTGTTCCTCCGCCTGCCTGCGATGCGATAAGTTTGAAAACTCCTGTGCCGCCGCTGCCGCCATTTACGTTTGTCCATTCAATATAATCGCCTGTGCCAAAACTGTTCAAACGGCAATTTCCTGCTGTTGCCGCTGTTGTTCCTGTTCCGTAAGCAGATAACCAATTTGGCGCAATGCCGAAAAATTGTAACCCCTCTGAATTATCCCTTCCTATTGTACCGTTAGTTTTAAATTTTCCATAAGCGTAATTGTGTTCTCTTGTTGCATTCGCATTATTTGGCCAACTTGCTACTTCTGTCGGGAAACCATAAACTTCTACAAAACTTTCACACTCTGGATTGCATTCAGTATTTGGCACATAATCAACAGGAAATACATAAACTGCGCCATTCCCATTATACGCTTCTCTGCCAAAATACCAGTATCTATTATTGTTTTGATATACTTTTGAGTTGTTGTTTCGAGCATTTAAAGAATAGATATTTGTATTGTTCTGAAGGTCTGCGCACGATGTATTTACTGTTGAACTCATACCGACTGTGCTGTACATAAAATATGCAACTACACCGCCGCCATAAGCCCAGTTCCCACCACATAAAGCAGTTGGATTGACAGCAGATATCATAACAAACTTGTAATATGCTGTTTGCATATTTGTTGCCGAAGTAAGCGCATCTGACCAGCAGCACCAACCGCCATTGTTACTTGCATTATTTGTATTATCTCGGTATAAATAGCGTCCTGTTAAATAATTTTTATAATAATAAGTCGGCAAATCCTGTCCATTTATTTTTACCGTTTCTCCTGTTGGTATTTCGTACCACATATCTGAATTAGCAACAGTCGCTGCCATTTCGGCAACATTGGCGCCATCGTCTGCTATCCACGCACTCGCCCAATCAATGCTTCTAATTTTTATAATGCGAATTTCGTTTTGAGGATTTACGCACGGCACAGGAGGAATTACTGTTGTAAAAACCATATCGTCAGAGGCATTGCAGCCAGTAGCAGTAATTGTTACTGTCCAGCGTAAAGTATAAACGCCAACTGCTGAGGGAGTAAAAGTAGAAGTCGGAGAAGAAGCGTTTGAGAAAGTGCCTGTGCCGCCTGAAACTATTGTCCACGCGCCTGTTTGTCCTGCTGTTAATGCTGTTGCGGCAAGAGTTGTTGGTGCGCCTATTGGTGCGTTATTTATATCTACGCCGGCATTGGCTGTCGGAGGAGTGCAAACGGCGTTAATTCTATTCCACAAAATTCTCATATCGCCATCGCCGTTAGGGCTTTTGAGAATTACCCTGAGTTGATATGTGCCGACTGCTAAATTAATGCTTGCAGTAGAAGTAACAATATGATAATCAGTAGAAGCACCCAAAGCAGGAGAACTTAAAGTTAAGCCGCCAACAAGCGTACCGCCTTGATAAACTTGATATTCGATATAACTTTCTTGTGTTGTATTCCTGCGGTGTGCATTCGATGAAACAGTGTAATTACCTGCCTGCGTTATCTGAAAAGTGTATTGAAGCCACGAATCTTTTCTTGCCCAGCCCATATCAGGGTTGTCATTAGAAAAACCTGTGCCTCTGAAATTACCGTCTTGCCCTGCACTTCTGTGAAATGTACAGCCGTCTCCACCTTCATTACCATTTGACAGCAAGTCAAAGTTTCTCCATTGAATTTGGTCGCCAACATTCCAAGATGAGCCTCTCAAAGCAGCGGTAGTACCAGCAGTATAAGTGGCAGCGGCAAAAGCACCGCAAGGCGAATATCCAGGGTAAGCAGGAAAATTTTCACAATAGTAAGCATCGGAAATTTCTATAACGCCTGCGCCGCCTTTTATGTAAATTCGTTTCCAACCTCCACCACAGCAATTCTCGGTTTTAAAAACAATCCATTGCCAAGCGGTTGTCAAAGCAGGAAGAGCATCTGCCCCATTTGAAGTCCAAGCCGTGTAGTTTTTATGATTTATACCACAAGCATTTCTATTATTCTCGTGAAAACCAAATTCAAGATTAGGGTAAGTGGTAACACCTGTTGCCAATCTCATTCGTATTGCAACATAGTTACTTGAATTTGTGCCGTCACCGCCAGAAATCCAAGAATATACAGCGTTTCCGTCATTAGAACCGTAATTATTAAAATAGTTTGTAGTAGCAGCACCATTTGTAAGCGTAACATAACCACCTCCTTGCTGTGCAAGACCGTGATTTGCATAACCTTGTCCGTCTTGATTAGGCATATTGCCTTCCATCAAAAGATTGTAGGTATTTCCACAACCAGTAGCCACAGTTGGTGCTTTCTGAGTAGTGCTGGTATTTGTATTGCCGTTTGGGTATGTTATGTTTGCATAAATAGTGGAAATACTGCAACCATACAGCAGCAAAAGTGCCAATAAGCGAAAATTAAAAACCCTCATCTTTTTACAGAAAAAAGAGAGTGTATCTATCGCAGAAAACGACTTGGCAGTCATTTTTTTACAAAAAGAGTAGAGTGCTTTCATACTGTTTAAGGTTAAATAATACTTTAAAAGTATTGTTTATTATTCATTCTTATTGACTTTATAAAACGAAAAATTTCTGATAGTATTTTTGGCTGACAAAAATTATATGGTTTTTCAAATTGCAAAAGTACATATTTTTTTCGATAACAACACATTTTTTCTTAAAAAAAATCAAATCTTTGCAAAAATTTCTTTTTTATAAAAAAATACTGTACTTTTGCAAAATATTTTATGTTTTATAACAGCAAAATAGTGGTTAGTGGTTAATGCTTAGTGGTTAATTAATTCTTCATTCTTAACTTATGCGAATAATGGTTGCATTCCTACGGAATGCGTTGAAAATGTGATACTTAATTTCTACCGAGCGATTCATTCCTACGGAATGATATTGTTTTTGCACCGCAATCCGTTAGGATTGCATCGCTCGGTAGAAAAAAATGCAAATATAGACCTGCATTCCGTAGGAATGCAACCTAAAAAAGCATTATTAACCCAGAATTCGCTTTAATTCATAATTAATGCGAATCAGGGGTTGAAATGTGCTGTTAGGCACTAAATATTGGTAGAAATATGTTGAATATAATCGACAGCGTGCCGTAGAGCCTGTTCCGATGACAATCGGAATACGCAATAATAAATAACATTTAGTGCCTAACGGCACAAAGAATTGGGGGGTAAATTATTTTTCTACCAATATAATGTGCCTAACGGCACAAAAAACATCAAAATATAAAATTTAACCCCTAATTCGCATAATTTTTTAATTATTCATTTTACATTCTTAATTTTACATTTTACATTAAACAAGGTGGTACTGAATTATATTTGGATAGGTTTTATTTTGATTGCGGTGGTGGTTGCGCTAATCATCACTTTTGTTACGGGCAACGGAGATGTGCTGAACGCCGTTATGAACTCGATGTTTGACAGCGCGAAAACGGGTTTTGAAATCTCTATCGGACTCACAGGCATTCTCACGCTTTGGCTCGGAATTATGAAAATTGGCGAAAAAGGCGGCGCAATCAGTTTTTTGGCGAGAATAACTTCGCCGTTTTTTTGCAAAATATTCCCTGAAATTCCCAAAAATCACCCTGCGCTCGGCTCAATGTTTATGAATTTTTCGGCAAATATGCTCGGCATCGACAACGCGGCTACGCCGCTCGGCTTAAAGGCAATGCAGCAGTTGCAGGAACTAAACCCCAAAAAAGACACTGCCTCCAACGCAATGATAATGTTCCTCGTGCTGAACACCGCAGGGCTGACGCTAATTCCCGTTACGGTGATGACTTATCAGGCGCAGTTCGGCGCGAAAAACCCCGCCGATATTCTGCTGCCAACAATTATTGCATCGACTTTCTCTACAATCGTTGCCCTTGTTTGCGTTGCAATCAGGCAAAAAATCAATCCCTTTCAACGTGCAATAATTCTCACGCTCGGCACCATCATTTCACTTTTGGGCTTAATGATTTGGGGCGTTTCTAATATGTCGCCCGAACAGGTTGGAGCATACTCGAAAATGGCTGCAAATTTTATTCTGCTCGGTATAATTTGCGCATTTATTATCACAGGAATTGTCAAAAAAATCAATGTCTATGACGCTTTTATCGAGGGTGCAAAAGAGGGTTTCAGCACTGCGGTAAAGATTATTCCGTTTCTTATTGCCATTTTGGTGGCAATCGGTATGTTTCGGGCATCGGGCGCAATGGATTTTCTGCTTGTCGGCATTTCAAAAGGGCTGACTTTCTGCCATATCCCAACCGATTTTGTACCTGCATTGCCCACTGCCATTATGAAATCGCTCAGCGGCACAGGCGCGCGCGGAATGATGGTTGATGCGCTCAAAACCTACGGCACAGAAAATTTTGTGAGCAAAGTCTGCTGTATTTTGCAAGGCTCGTCTGACACCACATTTTACATTCTCGCGCTCTATTTCGGCTCTGTCGGCATCAAAAAAACGCGCTACGCACTGAGTTTCGGACTTTTGGCAGACTTGGTAGCGGTGGTCGCTGCAATATTTTTGGGGTATCTGTTTTTCGGCTGGCTGATACAATAAAAGTTAAAAACTATAAAATAAAAAATAAAAGTTGGAGAGCGTTTTATATTACCGCAACCCCAACTTTTAGTTTTTAGTTCTTAGTTTTTAGTTCTTAGTTTCTTTGGCATTCCTTCGGCACTACACAAGTGCCTGATGCTCTGCATACTACAATCGGCTCGGCGAGTACATCTGCTGCCGAAGGCGAAATGTCGGCGCGCGGAGCAATCACTTTGCGCGCCTCGAAAGTCATTTTGCGGCTTGTGTTGCCGATTTTGGTAATTTCACCAACCGCCTCGATATAATCGCCAGCATACACAGGCGCAAGAAATTCCACGTTGTCGTAGGCGCAGAAAAGTCCTTCATCGCCGTCATTGATTATTAAAAGTTCGGTGGCGACATCGCCGAAAAGTTGCAGCATTTTTGCGCCATCAACCAAATTTCCGCCGTAATGGGCATCGTGCGAACTCATTCGCATTCTGATAAGAGATTTCATTAGAGTTTAGTTATTAGAGTTTAGAGTTTAGTTAATATAGTTATTAGAGTTTAGAGTTTAGTCATTTTTAGTTATTTTATAAAACGTAAAAACATTTCTGCAAAAGTACAAATTTTTTCACTGTTTTTTTGTAATTTTGCAAACTTTTTTGTTAGACACAAGACATAAGTAATTAGTAATTAGTAATTAGTAATTAGTAATTAGTAATTATGCGAATCAGGTGTTGAAAGATAATTTTTTGAAAAAAATTGTAATTTTGTAAAACAAAACCTGATATTTACCTGATTTTTCTTACTAAACAACCTGAGTAAAGGAAAAATCGCGTACTTGACAACCTGATTACCTGATTAAAAAGGTAAAAAAATCAGGTAATCAGGTTGGTTAGAGAAAAATTACTTGTTACTGAGGTTGTTTAGTAAGAAAAATCAGGTAAATATCAGGTTTAAACAAATGATTTACATAATTTTAACCCCTGATTGGCATTAATAAGTAATTAGTAATTAGACACAAGATTAGTTTTGTCTTGTTTTGAAGTCAAATAAAAATAAAATAAATATAAAAAACAGGTAATCAGGCACAAAAAATAGGCACAAAAACTTGTGTCTTGTGTCTAATTATTTGTGTCTATACTCTAAAAATATTATGGCAATAGAATTAAAAGAACTCACTTCTTCGGAAGAAAATTATTCGCAATGGTACAACGATTTGGTTGTGAAAGCCGATTTGGCGGAAAATTCCGCTGTGCGCGGCTGTATGGT
>JAISKN010000200.1 GCA_031260925.1 Prevotellaceae bacterium
TTTGGAATTTCTGCAAGAGGAAAATTTTGCACTAAAACAAGTTATTATTTTGTGAAAATATTTTGCTAAACTTATTTTGATTGACACGAAAAAAATATTAATTTTGCAAAATCAAAAAAATAATTTTTTTATGAGAACAATAATGCTCAATATGCCGCAATCTGCAATATTACCAACATTTGATTATTCAATGTATTTGGCTTCAAAATTGTATGAAGACGGAATTTTATCGACAGGACAAGCCGCAACAGTTGCCAATTTGTCAAAAAGAGGTTTTGTTGAAATAATGGGAAAATATGGCGTTTCGCTGTTTAGTTCCGAGTTATCTGACTTAAAAAACGACATTGCAAATGCTTGAAAATATTGTTATAACTGATACAAGTTGTCTGATTGTGCTTTCAAAATTGAGCGCGTTGGACTTGCTCAAAGGGTTGTATAATCAAGTGTCTGTTACACAAGACATTGCAGATGAATTTGGCGAAGAATTGCCCAATTGGGTACATATTCGACAAGTCAAAAACAAAACTTATCAGGAACTTTTAGAAGCAACACTTGATAGAGGCGAGTCGTCTGCTATTGCTTTGGCGTTAGAGTTGAACAACGTTTTGGTGGTAATTGATGATTTAAAAGGAAGAAAAGAGGCACAGCGTTTGGGTTTGAAAATTACAGGAACGTTGGGCATTATTTATGCTGCAAAACAAAAAGGTTTAATTGCTGAAATAAAGCCATATATTGTTCTTTTACAAGAGAATGATTTTAGAATATCGCCTAAAATAATTGATGAGATTCTGAAACTTAGCAACGAATTATAATCTAAAAATTTATTATCATAAAAAAATATGAATCTAAACCAATTTTCAAAAAGGCATATCGGAATTAATGAAAACGATTTGCCAAAAATGCTTGAAACTATCGGCGTGAAAAGCGTTGATGAGTTGATTTCGCAGGTGGTGCCGCAGGGCATTTGCCTTGACAAACCGCTCAACTTGCCTGAGGCAATGACGGAACACGAATTTCTGCTGCATATCAAGCAGTTAGCCGCCAAAAACGAGATTTTTGACAACTATATCGGGCTTGGCTATTACGGCACAATTACGCCTGCCGTTATTCTGCGCAATATCTACGAAAACCCTGTCTGGTACACGTCTTACACGCCGTATCAAGCCGAGATTTCGCAGGGCAGATTGGAGGCGTTGCTCAATTTTCAAACTATGATTTGCGACCTCACCGCGCTGCCGCTCTCAAACTGCTCGCTGCTCGACGAGGCAACCGCCGCTGCCGAAGCAATGACAATGATGTGCGGCTTGCGTTCTAAGGAACAAATTAAGGAAAATATCAACACAATTTTTGTTGATAAAAATATTTTCCCGCAAACATTGGCAGTTCTCAATACAAGGGCTAATCCGCAGAAAATCAATATTTTAGTCGGCGATTGGAAAACGTTTGACTTTTCAACAAAAGTTTTTGGCGCGATTGTGCAATATCCAAATTCTGACGGAAAAATTGAAGATTATTCCGATTTTGCGAAAAAATGTGCAGAAAACGGCGCGAAAATCGCTGTTGCTGCCGACATTATGAGTTTGGTTTTGCTCACGCCTCCGGGCGAATGGGGCGCGGACATAGTTTTTGGCTCTACGCAGCGTTTCGGTATTCCGATGAATTACGGCGGTCCTTCGGCGGCTTATATGGCTACAAAAGACGAGTTCAAACGCAATTTGCCGGGCAGAATTATCGGCATTTCAAAAGATGCAAACGGCAAAACCGCCTACCGCCTCGCTCTGCAAACGCGCGAGCAGCATATCAAACGCGAAAAGGCGACTTCAAATATCTGCACCGCGCAGGCACTTTTGGCGACTATGGCTGGCTTTTACGCAGCATATCACGGCAACGAAGGGCTGAAAGATATTGCAAAAGAAATTCACGTTAGAGCAATTTTAACTTCACGTCTTTTACAAACGGTCGGTTACAAGGAGTTAAACGAAAAATATTTTGATACACTAAAATTAGAATTACCCGAAGATGTTAATATTGACGAATTAAGACAAGAACTTGAAAAAGAAAAAATTAATATTAGATATTTTGATAATAATATTGTGGGCATTTCGTTTGATGAAACGACAACGACAACTAATTTCTTAAAATTGATTTCTATTTTTGTAAATATAACAGAAAAAGAAATTGATAAGTCAATGGAAATGAAAGATTATGTTATTCCTGAAAATTTGAGAAGAAAATCCAATCCTCTCAATCACGAAATTTTTGAAAAATATCATTCCGAAACTCAAATGATGCGTTATATGAAATCGCTTGAACGCAAAGATATTTCGCTTGCGCACTCAATGATTTCGCTCGGAAGTTGCACAATGAAACTCAATGCTGCTGCCGAAATGCTGCCGCTCAGTTGGTCGGAATTTACCGCAATTCACCCGTTTGCACCGCGTTGGCAAGTTGGCGGTTATAACGAATTAATCGAAAATTTGTCAGCATATCTTGCCGAAATCTCTGGTTTTGAGGCGGTGTCGTTGATGCCAAATTCTGGCGCAGCAGGCGAATATGCTGGCTTGATTACCATTAGAAATTACCAAAAATCAATCAATCAGGGACATAGAAATATTGTGCTGATACCGCAGTCGGCGCACGGCACAAACCCCGCAAGTGCTGTTCAGGCGGGCTTTGACGTGGTTGTTGTGGCGTGTGATGACAAGGGCAATGTTGATTTGCAGGATTTGAGGGACAAATCGGCGCAACATTCCGAAAATCTGGCTGCGCTAATGATAACTTACCCATCAACTCACGGTGTGTTTGAACCCGAAATTGTGGAAATTTGCAATATTATTCACCAAAACGGCGCGCAGGTTTATATGGACGGCGCAAATATGAACGCGCAAGTCGGCATCACCTCTCCGGGCAGAATTGGGGCTGACGTTTGCCACCTCAACCTGCACAAAACCTTTGCATCGCCGCACGGCGGAGGCGGTCCGGGCGTTGGTCCAATCGGCGCGGCAAAACATTTGGTGGAGTTTTTGCCAACGCACGAATTTAATTTCAGATTTCAGATTTCAGATTCCAAATTGGGCGAATCCCAATCTGAAATCTTAAATCTGAAATCTGAAATGCCTGAATATACCGCCGTTGCAGCATCGCCATTCGGCAGCGCAGGCATTTTGCCAATCACCTACGGTTATATCAGAATGATGGGCGCAGACGGTTTGCTGGAGGCGACAAAATGCGCAATTATCAACGCAAATTATCTATGCAAAAAACTTGAAAACGCTTACGGAATTGTTTATACAGGCGCAACAGGCAGAGTAGGACACGAAATGATACTCGATTGCCGTCAGTTCAAAAAGGCGGGAATTACCGAGAGCGACATCGCAAAACGGCTGATGGACTTCGGTTTTCACGCGCCGACACTGTCGTTCCCCGTTCACGGCACGCTAATGGTAGAGCCGACAGAGAGCGAGCCGCTCGAAGAACTCGACCGTTTTGTAGAGGCATTAATGACAATACGCGAGGAAATTTCAGAGATAGAAAACGGCAAATTCACCGCCGAAGACAACGTGCTGATAAACGCGCCGCACCCCGATTACGCGATAGTAGATGACGAATGGAAACATCAATATTCACGCACCAAAGCAGCATTTCCGCTTGATTGGGTAAAAGAAAACAAGTTTTGGCTCACCGTTGCCCGCGTTGATAACGCTTGGGGCGACAGGAATTTGTTTTGTGCTTGTATGCAATAGCACTCAATAGAACGCAGATAACACTGATTAAACGGATTTTCGCAGATTTTTAATAAAATCAATTTAGATAAAACGCAGATTATCAAAAAGTTGATAATCTGCGTTTTTTTTTCATTTTCTTAAAAATTTATTTTAAAACATATTCCGTTGGCAATCAGTCCGAAATTATATTCAGGTTGAATTTTATTTACAGAAAATGACGCGCGTTTTTCGTAAATTTCTGTTGCAAAAGCATTTATCGCTCTTACCCGCCTTACTTTTCCGACAATAAGATTAATAATGCCCGCCGTTTCTAATGCGCCTGCCGAAAAGGCTAATATTGTGCCTTCTGTAGTGTTGAAACCTCCTGTAAAGACACTTGCAATATCGCCCACAATGCCCACAAACAATAGTGTTGCACCCGTTTCCGTATTCCTTTTTGAACTTTTGTAATCTTTGTAAATGTCTGGCGATTGGCTGCTCATTAGCCTTGTAATTTCGGCTTTTTCCATTTTTTTAAGTTCATAGTAAATATCATCTTGGCTCAATCTAACAGGCTCTTTCTCAGGCTGTTGAGGCAGAAATTCCTCTTGATAAAACACGTCTTTTGTTCCATCGGCGTATTTAATCATAAAAATTTCCGAAATTGCGATGTTGTATTCTAAATCTTGATTGTCAAACTGTTGGCATATAACAAACTTTTCGCCAACTTCCTGCACAATAACCTGAATTTCATCGCCATTTTTTAGAAAAATTATATCTTGGGCAAAAGCCACTATTCCAAAGAATAAAAAAGAGGTCAAAATAAATATTTTTTTCATCTGTTTATACTTTTTAGTTGTTAATAATCAATTATTTAGATATTTTTATATTTTGTGATTTCAGTTTGCAAATATATGAATTTTTCTTAAAATCAAAAATTTATTTTACATTTTTCTTTCTCAAAACCTCTTCCCAAAACACCCACATCAAAAATATTATTCCGTAATAAAGATATTTGAAAATGAAGTCGTGAAAAAGGTGAAATAAATCTTGATGTTCCCTCACTATAAGCGTGATAGCCGTAATTCTGACAATATTTATCACATAACAAAGCGCGATGCCGAGCGGAATAAACCACAGTTTTTTCTTCCAGTCTCCGCGCGCAACAAGCATTATCACAAGAAAAATAAAACTCTGTTTGATGCCTGT
>JAISKN010000264.1 GCA_031260925.1 Prevotellaceae bacterium
TTCTGATGATATTTTGCGACACTTGGTTGTGTCTCGAATATGTCAGCCGCAAAGCAAAGTTGCCACAGTCGATTTTGGAACAACTTTTCTTAAAAGTGTCGCATTGACGAAGTCAGGAATAACAGTCATAAAGAAAAAATCGAAGAACTAAAAAAACGCAACAAAGCATCAACATTATATGATATAGAAAATTATTTTGAGAAATAGGAATAGTTTTTTAGACGCAAGATATGAGACACAAGACCGCTGCGCTGCAAGACACAAGTAATTAGACACAAGTAATTAGACACAAGTAATTAGACACAAGACCGCTGCGCTATGAGATACAAGACCGCTACGCTACAAGACACAAGATAAGTTATACCTGTCTTGTGTCTAATTACTCGTGTCTTGTGTCTTATAACTTGTGTCTTGTAACTCGTGTCTCGTGTCTCATATCTTGTGTCTTGTTTCAAAATTCTACTGAAACTCTGAAATTTACCATAAAACCTGTTAAATAATTGGGAACGGCGTATTCGGAATTGTTGATGTCGGAAACCCAATAATATGAACTTACATTTTTGATATTGAACAGGTTTAGGAGTTCGAGGTTAAACCAAAATTCTTTGACGACTTTTTGCTTTGTCATAAACTTTTCCCGTCCCTGCTTGAAACCCCGCGATGCGCCTAAATCAACTCGGCGGTAGGGTTTAGCGTGATTTTCAGACAGATAACGCGGACTTCTCGGCGGTCCGTAGGGCAAACCGTCAGCCCAAACAAACTTCAAATGCACCTTATATTCTGGGTGATTTGGCACATAATCCTGAAAAAAAATCGAAAAACTGTAACGCTGCTCGTTCGGGCGGCTAATCCAGCCCGGAGAAATTGTGCCGAGCGAATTTCCAGTAGTTGTTTTTGCATCAAAATAGTCGTCATACAAATCTTCTTTTGACCTCATCCACGAGAATGAAATCCAACTGTCTGCGCCCGGAACAAACTCGCCGAAAAGTTTGAAATCTGCGCCGACTGTGTATGCTTTTGCATCGTTAATGCCTGAATATCTGATTTGTACGTTATCAACAGAATAGGAAATTATATTCCAAGCGGGTTTATAATAGAGTTCGGCGGTAAGTTTAAACGGTCGTTTCCACATTCTGAAAAAATAGTCGCCGCCGAGCAAAAAATGCAAAGAACGCTGCGCTTTTATATCTCGATTAAGGATAACTGTATCTGTTACAACTTGCCTGACTTCTTTGTAAAACGGCGATTGATAATAAAGTCCTGTTGCAAATCTGAACGCGAAATCCTTTTTCCATTCGGGGAACATTGCTATTGAAAGGCGCGGCGAAACAAGCCATTCATTATTAAAACTCCAATAATTTGTCCGCGCGCCGACATTAAAAGTCCAATAAGTATTTTTGAAATCAAGTGAATAAGTTTGTTGAATATAAGCCTGTAACCGCGTGGAAATCATAGTGTTATTAGACGATAAATTGTAAATCACATTCACATTTTCGCCATTTTGCGGAAGGGAATACTGAGCAGAGTCGCGCCGTTCCCATTCGCGTATTTTATCAAAAATAATCTCTTCGCCTGCCGAAACTCCCCACTCCAAAAGCGATTTTTTCCACTTCCAACTGCCATTGTGCGCAACAGTAGCCACCGTTGCCGAGAGGCGATTGCGGGCGTGTTCAACGCTGCTGCCGCTGCCGAGTTCAACAGCATTTTCCGAGCCGTCTGCGTTGGTTTGCACGTCAGACAGCGAATATGCGCCGATAATGTCGTAAGTTTCGTGTTCCTGCGTGTTGAAAGCGGAGGCGTTCAACGACAGTTTCAACCTGTTGTTTGGCGTATAGTTGAACGCAAAAGCCCCGAAATATGTTGTAAAAACATCTTTTTCCTGTCCGTGAAAATTGACCGAAAAACGCTGTTTCATATTAAAAGTGCCAAACTCTGTTTCGCGCTTTGTGGGCTTAAAATTATAGTTATTTCTCGAAATATTTCCTAAAAAATCCAAACTCCATTTTTTAGAAATATTTAATGTCATAAATGTTTGATAATCAAAAAACGAGTTATTAAAATCGCCCTTTGTTTCCAACGAGCCGAGCAGATATTGATTTGTTTTGTATCTAATGCCGTGCGACTGCGTAAATCGTTTCCCGCTCGTGCCGACATAAGCCGTAACGCCGAGCAAACTCGCCGAAACGCCCGCCTCAAATTTCTTTGGCGTTTTGTATGATACATCAAGCACAGACGACATTTTGTCGCCGTATTTTGCAGAGAAACCGCCCGCCGAAAACTCCACCGAGCCGACCATATCAGGGTTGATAAAACTCAGCCCTTCCTGCTGCGAGGCGCGAATTAACAGAGGTCGATAAATCTCAATGCCATTGACATAAACCGAATTTTCGTCAAAATTTCCCCCGCGCACCGAATATTGCGAACTGAGTTCATTGGTATTCACTACTCCAAGTTGCGTTTTTACCAGAGCCTCAATGCCGCCCGCAGCATCAGGCGTGAGGCGCAGTGTGGAAGTCCTCAACTTTACCATCATATCTCTTTGCTTTGGTATCGCGCTCACTTCAATATTTTTTAATAATGTTGTGTCTGAATGCAGTATTATACTGATATTCAAGGCTTTATCATCTTTGAAAATAACTTTTCGTTCTTCGGTTTTATAGCCGACTGCGGAATAAGTTACGGTTGCGCTGTCGTTTATATTGAGTAAGAGTTCGTAAAAACCCTGTTCGTTGGTAGTTACGCCGTTTGTTGCGCCTTTGGCATAAACATTGACGAGTTCGATGCCGCGATTTTGCCCGTCAAGCACATAACCGCGCACAAACAAACGCCGTTGCGCATTTGCCGCAACAGCAATCAACAGCATCAAAAATATTATTGTATTTTTCTTCATTCCTATCTTTAAACGCAATTTTTTCTAATTTATTGTTTATGTTTTTTGGTAAAAAGTATTAAGTAAAAAGTATTGAGTATCAAGTATTGAGTATTGAGTATCAAGTATTAAGTAAAAAGTATTGAGTATCAAGTATTGAGTATTGAGTATTGAGTATTGAGTATTGAGTATCAAGTATCAAGTATCAAGTATTGAGTATCAAGTATTAAGTATTAAGTATTGAGTATCAAGTTAGGATTGCCCTGCATTTTACTTGCTACTTGCTACTAATTACTAATTACTAATTACTAATTACTATTTAAACTTTTTCCAATTTTGAATATTTCAGCAGCAGCATTTTAACGCCCTGATTTTCAAAGTTAATTTTGGCTTTTTCGCCGTTGTCAAGTATTTCAAGCACTGTGCCGATGCCGAAAATGCCGTGCCTGATTTTTTCGCCGATATTCAAGTCAATGCTTTTTGTGTTGCCTGTTTTTGCTTGGGTTATCGGTTTAAAATTGCTCTTAACCTCTGAATATGAGGGCTTTTGCGGCGGTTTTTGAAAATTACTTTTTGTCTGCATTTGAAAACGGTAACCGCCATTGCCGCCATTTTGACCATAGTGGGAAATTCCCTCATTTTCATCAGATTTCCCGCCAAACGCTCGTGATGACGTGCTGCTTGGACTAAAAACATTTGGGAAATCGACAAAATTTTCGTCTAAATCTTCGAGGAAACGGCTCGGAGCAGGAAAACTTGTGCTGCCAAATCTGAAACGCGATTTTGCGTAACTTATTGTACAGACTTCTTTTGCGCGCGTTATCGCAACGTAAAAAAGCCGCCGCTCCTCCTCAATTTCCATTTCTGTTTCGCACATCGAAGACGGGAAAAGTTCTTCCTCCAAGCCCACAATAAACACATTTTTAAACTCTAATCCTTTTGCCGAGTGAATTGTCATTAATGAAACTTTCGGCGTATCTTTCTCATTTTCAATATCTTGGTCAGTTATCAACGCCACTTCCGACAAAAAATCTGCAAGTTTTGGCTCTGGCTCGTCATTTGCCTTTTTTATCTCGCAAAATTCGTGTATTGCACTCAAAAGTTCCTGCAAATTTTCCCTTCGACTAATATTCTCGTCATCATCGGTTGCAGAATATTCTGCTACAATTCCCGATTCTTTCAAAATAATTTCGGCAATATCGTAAGCGTTATATTCCTCATTTTTAGCCATTAAACTAAAAATTAATTCCCAAAATTTCTCTAATTTTGTTCTTGTTCCTGCGTTAATGTTTATTGGAAATTCTGAAATATGAGCAATCAAATCCATTATTCCAATGTGCTTTTGGTGGGCAAAATCGAGTATTTTTTGCAGCGTAACATCGCCCAAGCCGCGAGCGGGAAAATTTATTATTCGTTTAAAAGATTCTTCGTCAAAAGGGTTGATTATCAGGCGCATATAAGCCAGCGAATCTTTAATTTCCTTGCGTGCATAAAACGAATGTCCGCCGAAAATTCGGTATGGGATAAAGCGTTTGAGCAGCGCGTCTTCAATCACGCGGCTTTGCGCATTGGTGCGGTAAAGCACAGCAATCTCCGACAAATCAACACCGTTTTTTATCGCGGTTTCAATTTCTGTTGCAACGGCAAAAGCCTCGTCAAAGTCGGAAAAGCAACTCAAAGCCTTGATTTTTTCGCCTGTTTCGCCTTTGGAAAAAACCGTTTTGTGAATTTGATGCCTATTTTTGTGTATCAAACCGTTCGCTGCATTCACAATATTTTGCGTAGAACGGTAATTTTGTTCGAGTTTAAAAGTTTGACAGCCTTCGTAATAATTTTTAAAAGATAAAATATTGTCAATATTTGCTCCGCGAAACGAATAAATGCTCTGCGCATCATCGCCGACAACGCAAATATGCTGATGTTGCTCGGCTAACATTCTGGTTATCAAGTGTTGAGCAATGTTTGTGTCCTGATATTCATCAACGAGAATATATGAAAAACGGCGTTGATATTTCTCCAGAATTTGCGGATTTTTCTTAAAAAGCAAAAAAGTATGCAGCAAAATATCGTCAAAATCCATCGCATTCGCATCTTTGCAGCGCGTGCAATATGCCGAGTAAATATCGGAGAAACTCTCTTGTCTGCGGTGAAAATCCTCCATTTCATAATCGTTGTTCAGGCTGTATGCGGCAGGCGTAATCAAATGATTTTTCATACGCGAAATCCTGTTAGCAACGGCAGAAGATTTGTAGATTTTTTCGTCTAACTTTTTTTCTTTTATAATGCTGTGTATCAGGCTTTTGCTGTCTGATGTGTCATAAATTGAAAAATTCGGTTTAAAGTCTATTGCCTCGAGTTCATAGCGCAAAATTCGCAGAAAAATACTGTGAAATGTTCCCATCCAAATATGGCGCGCGAGGTTGTCGCCCACGATTTTGCCTATTCTGGTGGTCATTTCGCGCGCGGCTTTGTTGGTAAAAGTGAGCGCGAGAATTGACCCTGCGGGAAAGCCGTGTTGAATGAGGTACGCGATTTTGTAGGTCAGCACGCGGGTTTTACCCGAGCCTGCACCCGCCACAATCACGCTCGCCCCATCGCAATATGTTACAGCCTGATATTGACTGTCGTTCAAAAGTTGTTTATAATCAAACTGTTCCAAAATAAAATTTTATGTTATTGTTTATATTACTCAGGTTGTTTAGTAAGAAAAATCAGGTAAAAATCAGGTTTTTATTTTTCAATATATTTATTTTCGGCATTGTTAATTTTGTATAGATATAATAATTTTATTTCTGGATTGCTTCGGAAATACCTCGCAATGACGAAAGTCGTATAAGCAATGGGAGTACGTCATTGCGAATATTTTAAGCGAAATGAAATGTAGCGAAAAATATGAAGCAATCCAGAAAAAACTATATTAATTTACCAA
>JAISKN010000098.1 GCA_031260925.1 Prevotellaceae bacterium
CATTCCTACGGAATGCCCTGAATATGTGATACTTAATTTCTACCGAGCGATTCATTCCTACGGAATGATGCTGCATTTGCACCGCAATCCGTTAGGATTGCATCGCTCGGTAGAAAAAATATAAATATAAACCTGCATTCCGTAGGAATGCACCCTTAAAAAAACATTTCAACTCCTGATTCGCATAAATTATGAATTGCGGGATAATATTAATTTTTAAGTGGTAATAAAAAATGGTATTGTTAATTTTGTATAGATAATTGATTTTATTTCTGGATTGCTTCGGAAATACCTCGCAATGACGGAAGTCGTTTAGGCAATGGTAGTACGTCATTGCGAGGATTTTAAGCGAAATGAAATGTAGCGAAAAATGCGAAGCAATCCAGAAAAAACTATATTAATTTAACAATCCCTAAAAAATTAATGTAATATTTTGCAATTTAATTATTTTGCATTACTTAGTTTAAAAAGTCGCGTATTTTTTTTTCAATTCCTTCATTGTCCATTCCCAAAATCTTGTAAAGTTCGTTTGGCGTGCCGTGTTCGATAAAACGGTCTGGAATGCCGATTTGCAAAACGTTGGCGTTCAGTTTGTTTGCTGCAAAAAATTCCAGCACTGCCGAGCCGAAACCACCTTTTATTACGCCGTCTTCGATTGTTACAACGTTTTTGAAATTTTCGCCGACAAATTTTAGAATTTCCTCATCAAGTGGTTTTAAAAATTTCATATCATAGAGTGCAACGCTGATATTTAACTCATTTTCAAGCATTTGCGCTGCTTTTTGCGCCTCGTAAAAACGTGTGCCGAGCGAAAGAATTGCAAGGTCTTTTCCCTGTTTTTCGCAAACGCCTTTTCCGATTTCAATCTCTTGAAAATCGTTGTGCCAATCGACCAAAAAGCCATTGCCGCGCGGGTAACGAATTACCCAAGCACCGCGATTTTTGCTCTGTGCCGAAAACATCATATTTCGCAAATCGTGTTCATTTTTCGGGGCGCAAATTGTGAGATTTGGAATGCAGCGAAAATATGCCAAGTCGAACTGCCCCTGATGTGTTGCGCCGTCTGAGCCGACAATTCCAGCGCGGTCAATGCAAAAAATGACAGGCAAATTTTGCAGCGCAACATCGTGAATTACATTGTCGTAAGCGCGCTGCATAAATGATGAATAGATGTTGCAGAACGGCAAAAAGCCCTCTTTTGCCAAGCCCGCCGAAAAAGTTACGGCGTGTCCTTCGGCAATTCCAACGTCAAAAGCGCGTTTTGGAAACTCTTTGAACAGAAAATTCATCGAGCAGCCTGTCGGCATTGCAGGCGTAATACCAACGATTTTTTCGTTGATTTTTGCCAATTCTACCAATGTTTTGCCAAAAACATCTTGAAAAAGCGGCGGTTGATTTTTGTCATTATTACAGATTATTTCGCCTGTGGCAGCGTCAAATTTTCCGGGTGCGTGCCATAACGTAACTTTCTCTTCAGCAGGCAGATAGCCCTTTCCTTTTTGTGTAATGCAGTGCAAAACACGAGGTTTTTTGTGGTTTTTCAACTCTTGCAAAATTTCAACAAGTTCCACAACATTATGTCCATCACAAGGTCCGAAATATCTAATTGACAAGCCCTCAAAAATATTGTTTGAATTGTTTTTTCTAATAGATTTTAACACATTAAAAAAACGAATAATTTTTTTTGTGCCTGTTTCAGTAATAATTTTTTTTCTAAAAAGAAATTGATAAATTTTATAACGTACTCTGTTATAGGCTTTTGACGTATGCAATTTTCCCAATGCCTTACTCCAACCGCCTTTTATCGGGTCAATCGCCATTTGATTATCATTAACGATAATTAACAAATTATTGTCAATGGTTGAGGCGTTGTTCAAGCCCTCGAACGCCAAACCGCCCGTAAGCGAGCCGTCTCCGATAATCGCCACAACATTGCGGTTTTCGTTGTTCATTTTTGCAGCGATTGACATACCCAAAGCCGCTGATATTGAGGTACTTGCGTGTCCAACGCCGAATGCGTCATACTCGCTTTCTTTTGGCGTGGGAAAGCCGCAAAGTCCGCCGAGTTGGCGGTTTGTGTGAAATTGCTCGCGCCTGCCTGTGAGAATTTTATGCGCATACGCCTGATGTCCCACGTCCCACACAACGCGGTCGTAGGGCGTGTCGAAAACGTAATGCACGGCAACGGTGAGTTCCACCACGCCGAGCGATGCGCCGAGATGTCCAGGATTGTGCGCAAGTTCGGCAATGATAAAATCACGCAGTTCGGCGCAAAGTTGCGGCAATTGCGCAGTTTTCAGTTTTTTTAAGTCCGCAGGTAAATTAACTTGCTGTAACAGAGATATTTGAGTTTCTGGCATTTTTTATTAATAAGAGCGCAAAAGTACAATTTTTTTTGCAAAAAAACTATTGTAAATTACAAAAAAAATATTTAATTTTGCACTTTTAAAATTTAATAAAATAAAAAATTATGAGTGAAGATAAATCTAAATCTGTTAGTTTAAAAGAGTTGCGAGAAAACTTTTATATAAATCGTAATTTGGAAATTAAAAATCTTTGGCAACGTTCTATATTTTTAGCAACATTTATGGTAATGTGTTTTGGTGCTTATGGAAAGATTTTTGAAACATTGTTGAATTATTCGCAATGTAATGAAAAAATTGCGATATTACATTCTGCAGCAATTTTTGTTGGTATTGTTGGCTTGTTAATATCTATTTTATGGGTTATGATGTCAAAAAGTTCAAAAGCGTGGCAGGAAGTATATGAAATAACTTTAAAAGAATTAGAATTAGAATTAGAAATTCCAGAAAAGTATAGAATGGGTAATGTCAATCACAGTGGAACTGATACAAATATTTTTTCTTGTAATGCAGGAAAATATTCGCCTTCAAAAATAAATATTGCTATTGGACACATTTCTTTTTTTATTTGGGGAATAATTATTTTTGGGCATTTTTTCTGTAATATTTGTCATTTGCTTTGTTCATTTAGTCCTTGTGAGCATTTTCAAATACTAATTTTATTTTTTAATATTTTATTGTTGTTAATTGCAATAATTATTCCCATTATTTTAATTTGCGGAAAATGGGTAAAAAGTTCATTTTTAAAATAGTTATATAATGACCGCATTAATCACAGGCGCAACGGCAGGCATTGGCAAAGCCACAGCGCAAATATTTGCAGAACAGGGCTTTAACCTGATAATCACAGGCAGACGTGCGGAACGTTTGGCTGAATTGAAAGCAGAATTGGAGCAAAAATTTAACACAAAAATTCTCGTACTTTGTTTTGATGTGCGTGATAAAATTTCTGTTGAAAACGCAATAAAATCTTTGCCTGAAAATTGGCAAAATATTGATATTCTGATAAATAACGCAGGCTTGGCTGTTGGGCTAAATCACGTTCAAGACGGCGAAATTGACGATTGGGAACGAATGATTGACACCAATATCAAAGGGCTTTTGTATGTTACGCGCACCGTTTCGCCGCTGATGATTGCGCGCGGGGGCGGGCATATTGTCAATATCTGTTCGATTGCGGGCAAGGAAGTTTATGAAAACGGCAACGTTTATTGCGCCACCAAACACGCCGTTGATGCGCTCAGTAAAGCGATGCGCGTTGATATGCTCAAACACAATATCCGCGTTACAAACATCTGTCCGGGCGCAGTGGAAACTGAGTTTTCTCTCGTGCGTTTCAAAAACGATGCCGAACGTGCAAAACAGCCATATATCGGCATTGAGCCGCTGACTGCCGAAGACATTGCAAAAACAATTTTCTTCGTAATTTCTCAGCCCAAACACGTCTGTATCAACGATTTAACGATAATGCCGACTGCTCAGGCTAATGGAAGTACGTTTTATAGAATGTAGGAAGCAATCCAATGCCTCTTACATTAACTTTTTACCAACTGTTTTTGACATATATATCCAGAAATAAGTCTATAAATTTCACATAAATCTTTATTATCGGCGAGCATTTTAAGATGTTCGCCGATAATTTTTTTGTCGCCGCGAACGGCAGGACCTGTTTGAGCCTCTTTTGGCGAAATAAAATGCAATTTCTGCACGCTTTCTTCTATTAAAGGCAAAATTATTTCAAAAGGCAAGCCGTTTTTTCTCAATATATCGTCTGCTATGCTGTAAAAGAAATTGGAAAAATTGCAGGCAAAAACTCCTGCCAAGTGAATTTCTTTGCGTTGCAAACTGTTGATTTTGAGAACGTTATTAGAAATATTTTTTGCAAAATCAAAAATAATATCTAAATTTTTTTGGGAATTTGCCTCAATAAAAATCGGAATGTTTTTAAAATCTGCAAGTTTTTGTTTTGAAAAAGTTTGAAAAGGGTAGAGTACTCCGAAATTTTCTTTTTTGCCCTCAAAAACATTCATTTCAACCGAGCCTGATGTATGTAAATGAATGCCGCTTTTTGCCTTAACCTGCTCTGCAACAACTCTTAACGCATCATCGCTGACGGCGTAAATATAGAAATCGGCATCAGTGGAAATTTTTTCAAAATCGTCAGTGAAATCTGAGCCGATTTCCAACGCTAAACTTTCTGCCGACAGCAGATTCCTACTAAAAATCTGCTCAACAGCGCACCCGCAATATGGCAATGCGTGAGCCAAACTCCGTGCCACATTGCCCGAACCGATTATTACAACTTTATTCATTTTTTTTTAAAAAATATTTTCACAAAGATACAACTTTTTTTCTAAAAAATTTTTTGTATTGAAAAAATTTGTATATTTGCAGCGTGAATTTTTATTCAAATAAGTTCTTTGAAAATTCAATTTAAAGCGTTTTAGCAAACTATTTCTTCTATCTAATATCGCAATTTTAGACTCACAGGAATAGGAGCAACAAACGCCAACGCCTTTTGTTATACTTTGTATAGCGTTATAAAAGGGCGTTGGTTCCGTTGCTTATCAGTGAGTAGGCATTTGCGATAGCCTGATAGATGATAAATATACGGAAACAACGCTCTTTTTCGGATAATTTTTGTTGAAATTGACAAATTTTGTTTCAAGCAACCAAAGTATTAACAAAATCTAAAAAAAGTAAAATGTCGGACTTACAACCCAAAAACAGACAAAATTTCATTTTTTAATTTAATTGTTTGAAAAAGATGTGATTAAGTAAAATTATTCTTAAATCTTTAAAAAAAAAACAAACAATGAAAAAATTAGTTTTTTTCGCGATTTCTATCGCAATCGGCATGTCGGCTTGCCAAAAAGCCGAACTGGCGGCAGATAACAATCTGCCTGTAAAACAGAAAGCATCTTTTGCGCCTGTGGCAAATGATATAAGAGTTTTCAATACTCGGGAAGAGATGTCAAAAGAAATGGACAAAACTATGTCAATGTCTTTTGACGAATTGCTTGCTTACGAAAATTCTATCGGCTTTCATTCTTTTGGTGCAAAAGCAGACTTGGACTACTATTCAGTTGCTGCCAAAGAAGATGAGTACAAAAGCGTTGCAGAAGTGCAAAATGTTTTAGAAAATCATTCTAAATATTTGCAACTACTTGAAGACAGCACAGGCTATACCTGCGAAACGAAACTGTATGACAGTCCTTACAAATATCTTGTCAATGACGCACAAATGTTTCAAGTTGGGGATACCTTGGTAAAGATTTTAGGAAATGCAAGAATTGTTGCACCTGTCAGCAACTATAAACGGTTACTGAATGTTGATGAGACTACTGTTGATGGAATAACAGATGTAATATTAAAAAATCCTCCTAAAAACGAAGACGGTACAGATTGCACATTTCTTTATGAAATTACCTGTTCATATTTATTAACTCTAACAACAAACATTGTTAGCATTAAAGTTTATGACTGTGATGGAACTACTAAATACGAAGTAGTAACCATAGCAGACATAGTAGGAGTTATTCCTGTACATTACGATTTAGGAAGATGGATAGAAAGAACCAATGTGAGAACAGGCAGTGATGGTCGAGATAATAAATTGTGGACAAGGGTTTGGATGGAATATTGGAACGGAGTTCCAATAATAGACAATTGTGCTATATGGATAAAATCACACAGAAAGGGAATTTGGAATGGTATTTATTGGAGAACAGCAAGGGATATTGATTATCATTTTGAATTATATATATGGACGCCTGATAATCTGGAAGACCGTAATTTTGTAAATACTGAATATGACTGGGAAGTTTTTCACAAAACAATTCTTATGTATCCTTATTATGGTTATAATGCTTCAGGGTATGCTTATTTTGAAAGAACCGTAGGTTATATTGATTCAGGAGTAAATTATATTCCATTTACCTTTAATTAATTTTATTATGAAAAAATATTCAGTCTGTATAATTATTCTTTTGTGCTTTTCAATTCATTTGACAGGTCAAAAAGTGTCAGTAAAAGAGAGATGGAATATAAAGGCAAGTTATTCTTTATACAAAACCATTAATCTGAATTATGACCCGCTTTTTATAATCGAAGGCAGCAAACTTTTTGGTGAAGCACGTTATGAAAAAAGGTCTAATCCTCGCATAGAGGTAAACTATGGCGTTCTTAACTGGCTGGAAGTTGGTGTTTATGCAGGTTTTATGATTTACAGATATCTACCTTTTATTTCAACAGAAGAAGGCATATTGGTTAAGTGGGGCGATACAAAAGATGCTTATATTCCTACTTTTGGAGTAAATGCAAATGTTCATCTTTTACCATTTTTTGTAAAAAACCAAAAATGTCATTGGGATTTCTATATTCCTTTAAGATATGGCGGTTGTTATTTAACAAAATTTGGCGAAGGTAAATATGCTCTTCCAATGTATGATTTGGATACTTGGGATACTGTAAAAAAAGATGTATTAGAGCGGCGTTACAATTTCGATAAAAAATATAGACACGAATATGGTGCAGGATTGGGTGGTGCAATTTATATCAAAAATATCATAGGTTTTTATGCCGAAGTATTAGGCGGGCAGTTTTCTTATTGGCCCGAAATGATAATAAGTCCTTATGCTATAAGATTTGGACTTACCGCAAAATTCTGAATATTAAGAACCCAGCCTGCACAAAAAATGCAGGCTGGGTTTTTATGTTAAAAAAATATTTCAAAAACTATTTTGCTAATTAAAAAAAAAGTTGTATTTTTGTTTTCTTATTAAAAAACTTTTTTGAAAATATAAATTATTGAAAAACAAAACTTTACACTCATACTTTTATTATGGTTTATAAATTTATACTTGTTTCTGACGAATCGGAAACTTTTGTTAGAGAGATAGAAATTGATTCTGAAGCCGCATTTTTGGAATTTCAAAAGGCTATTATCGAGTCTGTGAAATTTTCACAAAACGAACTTACGACATTTTTTCTCTGTTCAGACGCTTGGGAAAAAGAGCAGGAAATTATGTTTATGGAAATGGATTCCGATTCTTCCGTTGATTCTTATCTGATGTCGGACACCAAACTCGAAGACTTGATTGAAGACGAGGGGCAGAAACTGCTTTTTGTCTTTGATATGCTCACCGAAAGGGCGTTTTTTATTGAATTGAAAGAAATTTTGCCGTTAAAATCGCTGCAAAAACCTGTTTGCACTTTTGCGCGCGGAAATGCGCCCGAGCAAACCGTTAATCTTGATAAACTTTTTGAGGACACCGTCAAAAAAAGCGATGCGCAAGCACTTGACGATGATTTTTACGGTGAAGACGGCTATAACGAAGACGAACTCGATGCAGACGGCTATTCTGATTTGGAATTTTAAAATAGTGGTTAATGGTTAGTGGTTAATGGTTAGTGGTTAGTGGTTAATTTGGGCAACCTTATTTTTTACTAATCACTAATAACTAATCACTAACAACTAACCATTAACCACTAACCACTGACCACTAACAACTTGCCACTGTGTTAAAAAAAACTCTTTTTGTTCTTGTTGGGGCGACAGGTGTGGGCAAAACTGACATCAGTATTTCGCTTGCACAGCGGCTTGGTTGCTCAATTATTTCGTGCGACTCGCGGCAAATTTACAGGGAGTTGAAAATTGGCGTTGCCTCGCCGTCAGACGAACAGTTAAATAAAGTTAAACACTACTTCATTGCCTCGCGTTCAATTGAAAACCATTACAGCGCGGGGCAGTATGAACTTGACGCTCTGCCGATTATTGATTACGAAATTAAAAAAAACGGCTGCGCGCTTATGGTCGGCGGCTCAATGCTCTATGTTGATGCCGTTTGCAAAGGCATTGACGACATACCCGATATTTTGCCAGAAACGCGCCAGTATATGAAAGATTTTTACAAAAAAGAGGGCGTTGAAGGTGTGCGAATGCTGTTAAAAATGCTTGACCCTGTGCATTATTCGCAAGTTGATTTGAAAAACGTCAAAAGAATGCTGCACGCATTGGAAGTTTGCCACACAACAGGTCGTCCGTTTTCGGAACTGCGCAAAAACAGTGCAAAGCCGCGCAGTTTCGACATCGTAAAAATCGGCTTGGAACGTTCCCGCAAAGATTTGTACGACAGAATTAACCGCCGAGTGCTGCAAATGTTTGAGCAAGGACTTGAAAACGAGGCATTTAACCTCAAAGATAAACGCCATTTAAACGCTCTGGACACAGTCGGCAACAAAGAACTTTTTGCACATTTTGACGGTGAATATCCGCTCGAACGCGCCATTGAGTTAATTCAGCGAAACACGCGCCACTATGCAAAAAAACAAATTTCGTGGTTTAAGCGCGACAAAAATATTATGTGGTTTGATGTGGAAAAAATGAGCGTTAAGGAATTAGAAAAATTATTTTGAAAATAAAATTGCATTTTTTTGATAATAATAATTTTTTTGTAATTTTGCGGTGTGAAAAATTTTAAAAAAAATATAGATATGCCTGAAATATCAAAATTTTACGGAATCGTTATTTCAATGTTGTTTGACGACCACAATCCGCCGCATTTTCACGTTAAATACGGCGATTATCGGGCGCAAATTACAATCAAAGACGGAACAATCAAGGGAATTTTACCGCGCCGAGCATTAAATCTTGTTTATGAATGGCTTGATTTGCATCGCGAAGAACTGCTTGAAAATTGGAAACGAATAGAAAACAGGCAAATATTGTTAAAGGTAGAACCATTGCAATAAATTGATTATCAAATGAATACGATTTCAGATTTATTATGGGTTACAGACGCAAAATATGCTGAAAATTACAAATTGTTGATTAAATTCAACGATAATACAACAAAACTTGTTGATTTACAGAAACATTTGTATGGTGAAGCATTTGAGCCGTTAAAAGATATTGAAAAGTTCAAGCAATTTGAACTTTCCGATTGGACTGTTGAATGGAAAAACGGTGCAGATTTTGCGCCTGAATATCTTTATAAAATAGGGGTTTAATTTTTCCGTCTAATCTGCGGTATCTGCGTGCTAATGTTTCCTCCAAAAATTCTTTCTTAAAATTAACCAAAAAAAGTTTTGTTTGGGCGCGGGTAAAGGCGGTGTAAAGCCATTGCAAAAAATTTCTATTCAGTTGGTCATCAGTGAGATAGCCGTGGTCAATATAGACGTGCTGCCACTGTCCGCCCTGCGCTTTGTGGCAGGTTACGGCGTATGAAAATTTCACTTGCAGCGCGTTAAAATAGTGATTTTCACGCATTTGCATATATCTTTGACGTTTGTTGCCGATATGCAGATAATCTTTTTCTACCTCCTCAAAAAGTTTTTTGCCGAGCGCGTCATTGTCGGCGGGTGTGGGCGCGGCGAGCGAGTCGAGCAGAATTTTACAGTCAATTTCCATATCATAATCAAGCAGTTGCAGCGTTACGTCAGCAAAACGAAAGCCGTACATCTCCGAATGTTTGCGCACGCGGACAACTTCTGCAATATCGCCGTTTGCAATAAAATTCAGTTGCTCATATTTTTCACTCCAAAAATAGTTATTTTTAACAATCATTAATAAATCGCCGTTTGAAAGTTCCGATTCGCGCTGCAAAACCTGATTTCTGATGCCGTTGTTAAACACGTTTGCGCGTTTGTTTGAGCGCGTTACAACGATTGTGTCAGTTTCGCCGACTTCGCGATATGATGAATAAATGCTGTCAATCAATTCTGCACCTGCAATGCTCTGAATATCAGCGAAATTAAGGTTGATTTTCGGGTTTTCGTACATCGTTTTTTCCAAAATATTGCGAATATTTGTTGCGTTGTGCAAAATGCCGCTGTCGGCAGCCTGACGGACAACTTCGGTGAGCAGCAATTCCTCAACTTCGAGGTTGAAACTTGCCAAGATTTTTTTGTCCAAAGCAGGCGAAAAGTCCTGAAAAACAGGCAGTAACTGCGCCGTATCGCCGAGCAAAATCATCTTGCAATTTTCGCCCTGATAGACGTATTGCACCAAATCGTCAAGCAGCCGCCCCGACCCAAAAACGCTGCCGTCCTGATAGTTATTTGCAATCATAGATGCCTCATCTACAATGAATAAGGTGTTTTTATGCTTGTTGTAATCGAGTAAAAAATGAAAGTCAGTCGCCGATTTTTGTTTGTAGATTTTTTTGTGAATGGAACACGCCTCGCTGCCCGAATAGTGCGCAAAAACCTTTGCAGCACGCCCTGTCGGCGCAAGCAGCACAACGCCCTGCGCAAGTTCTTTCATCGCTCGCACAAGCGCACTTACAACCGAAGTTTTGCCCGTTCCTGCGTAGCCTTTGAGCATAAACACCTGATTTTGAGTGTGGTTTGTGCAAAAAGCCGCCAATTTTTCAATGCAAAATTTTTGCTCGTCTGTCGGAGCAAAAGGCAACTGTTCAGTAATTTTATTTATAAAAAAATCGGAAAGCACTTTTAAAAATTATGAATTATGAATGAAGAATTATGAATTATTTTTTTTGTATGCCCACATACACACCTAAAAACCCGCAATGACAATAATGGTTAGGTAACTTTATGGATATTCAAATTATTTTTTTGCGAAGTTAGTAAAATATTTTCTATTTTTGCAAAAGATTTTTCAACCAAATATTTTTAAGTGCAATAGATAAAATTTATATCTATCATAATTATTATTGATTAAATTTATTCTTGTTTATAAAAAAAATGTTTTACCTTTGCATAAAATTTAAAACAATTATATGACAACAATTTTTTTATCAATATTATTAACACTATCTAATAATCTCCCGATAGACATTGGGACTAACAACAAAAACAATATGAAATTTGAATTAGTACAACTTCCTTATGCGGCGAACGCATTGGAGCCTGTTATTTCACAGAAAACCATTGAGTTGCACCACGGCAAACACCTTGCAACTTATGTGAATAACTTGAATAATTTGGTTGTCGGCACAGAATTTGAAAATGCCGATTTGGAAACTATTGTGAAAAAATCTGACGGTGCAATTTTTAACAATGCGGGTCAAATTCTCAATCACAATCTTTATTTCACGCAGTTTTCGCCAAAAGGCGGCGGACAGCCGAGCGGAAAATTGCTTGAAAAAATCGAACAAAAGTGGGGTTCGTTCTCAGATTTTCAAAAGGAATTTGAAAACGCTGCCGTTACGCTTTTTGGCTCTGGCTGGGCTTGGCTCGCTGCTGATAAAGACGGTAATTTGCTCATTACCAAAGAGCAAAATGCGGGCAATCCGTTGAAAAACGGCTATAAGCCGCTGCTTGGTTTTGACGTTTGGGAACACGCCTATTACGTTGATTATCAAAACCGCAGGGCTGACCACGTTAAAGAACTTTGGAAAATAATTGATTGGAAAACGGTTGAAAGCAGATTGTAATTCAATTAAGAATTAAGAATTAAAAAAAGTCAGCCTGTCTTAAAAGTCTTTTAGTACGCAGATAACGCTGATTTAATAGATAAACGCAGATAATTAAAATATTGATTATCTGCGTTTTATCTAATTTTTAGTTTTTATCTTTTAGTTCTTAACTTTTAGTTTTTAGTTATTTGTATTCTTTTGCTTCTTCTTCGCCATTCAGCACTCTAACGCCGTGTTGCGCAAGTGCGAGCAATTCGTCTTCACCAGGATAGACTTTTACAGGAGCAATAAATTCCACCATTTTTTTGATAAAATCAACAAAAGTTTTGCCGTAGGCAATGCCGCCCGTTATGAGAATGGCATTGACTTTGCCGTTGAATACAGTTGAAAGCGCGCCGATTTCTTTGGCAATATTGTATGCCATTGCGTTATAAACGAGGTCGGCGTGTTGGTCGCCGTTTTCAATCATTTTTTCCACTTCCAAACCCGAATTTGTGTTGAGATGTGCAATTAAACCTCCTTTGCCGTTGCACATTTTGAGAAACTCTTCTTTTGTGTATTCGCCTGAAAAACAGAGTTTTACCAAATCAACAGAAGGCAAAGTGCCTGAGCGTTCTGGCGAAAAAGGTCCAAAACCAAGCGCGTTGTTTGTGTCAATAACTTTGCCTTTGCAATGCGCCGCCACCGAAACGCCGCCGCCGATGTGCGCAATAACAAGGTTTAAATCCTCGTATTTTTTGCCGATTTCCTGTGCATAACAGCGCGCAATCGCTTTGTGGTTAAGGCAGTGGAAAGTAGAAATGCGCGGGAAAAGCGGGTGTCCGCTAACGCGTGCAATCTCCTGCATTTCGTCTGTAACAACGGGGTCGGCAATAATGATTTTGCAGCCAAATCTTCGCGCAAGTCCCTGCCCGACAAGTGCGCCGAGAGAGCAGGCGTGTTCGCCGTAATTTGCTGACAGCAAGTCTTTTATCATTGCCTCATTCACTTCATACGCGCCAGCCTCGATTGGCTTGAGCATTCCGCCGCGCCCGACAATAATATCAAAATTGGTGTCGATTTTTTCGTCATTCAAAAAGTCAAGAATTACCTTTTCGCGAAACTCATATTGCGAGGCAACAGAGGGAAAATGCACCAATTCGTCAGTAGAATGGCGCAATGTTTTTTCATAAATATTTTTTTTATCTTCAAAAACTGCAATTTTTGTCGATGTTGAACCTGGGTTGATAACTAAAATTTTGTACATTATTTTTTTCTTTGATAATAAATTAATTTTATGCAAAGATACAAAAAATTAGTAAAAATGCAAAAATTTTATGAGTAAAATTTTTTTTGTAATTTTGCGCCCGAAAATTTGTAATAAAATTGTATATTAATAACTCCTTATATTATTCTAATTTAAAATTTGTAATTTAAAATTAAAAAAAATATGAAAGCATTTGTATTTCCCGGACAGGGCGCACAATTTGTCGGAATGGGCAAAGATTTATATGAAAATTCTGCGGTTGCCAAAGATTTATTTGAAAAAGCAAACGAAATTATCGGTTTCAGAATTACCGACATAATGTTTAACGGCACAGACGAGGAATTGAAACAGACAAAAGTTACTCAGCCTGCTGTTTTTCTACATTCGGTAATTTCAGCAATCGTAGGGGCAGGGTACGCCATGCCCTTACCAGATATGACGGCTGGACATTCGCTCGGCGAATTTTCGGCATTAGTAGCAGCCAAAGCACTGACATACGAAGATGGGTTAAAACTTGTGGCTGCACGCGCATTCGCAATGCAAAAAGCCTGTGAACAAAACCCCTCAACGATGGCTGCAATTATTGGGCTTGACGATGAAACGGTGGAAACAATTTGTAGAGAAGTATCAAGTATCAAGTATCAAGTATCAGGTACGGAAAACCCCTTACTTGATACTCATTACTCACTACTTGATACTAACACAGTTGTTCCTGCAAATTACAACTGCCCTGGGCAACTTGTGATTTCAGGCACGTTCGCTGGCGTAGAACTTGCCTGCGAAAAACTCAAAGCGGCAGGCGCAAAACGCGCTCTTATGCTGCAAGTGGGCGGCGGTTTTCATTCGCCGTGTATGCAGCCTGCAAAAGACGAACTCGAAAAAGCGATTTTGAGTACAAAGTTCAGCGAGCCAATTTGCCCTGTGTATCAAAATGTTGATGCGAAACCGCACACAGACCCTGACGAAATCAGGCAAAATCTGATTGCGCAACTTACCGCACCTGTTCGTTGGACACAAACCGTAAGAAATATGGCAGCAGACGGCGCAACAGATTTTACCGAACTTGGTCCAGGAAATGTGTTGCAAGGGCTAATTAAAAAAATAATTTAAACTAAAAGTTAAAAACTAAAAGTTAGTGTAAAAAACAAAAATTTTCTCCCTAACTTTTAGTTTTTATTTTTTATCTTTTAGTTGAAAAATTATTCATTATTCATTGCTAATTATTCATTTTTTTTTTGTACTTTTGCAGCCGAAAAATCAAAACGATTTTAAAAAGTAATTTTATTAACTAAATAATTAAAAATCAGTATTATGATTAAAGTAGGTATTAATGGTTTTGGTAGAATTGGGCGTATGGTTTTCCGCGCAATTGAGTATAATTTTGCCAAAGACATCGAAGTTGTCGGCATCAACGATTTGCTCGACCCAGCATATTTGGCATATATGCTAAAATATGATTCAGTTCACGGCGCATTCAAAGGTGAAATTGCTGTTGATGGCAACACTTTGATTGTTAATGGTAAAAAAATTCGCCTCACAGCAGAGCGCAATCCTGCCGATTTAAAATGGAACGAAGTAGGCGCAGAAGTTGTTGTTGAATCAACAGGTTTGTTCCTTGATGACGAAAAAGCGCGTTTGCACATTGCAGCGGGCGCGAAAAAGGTTATCCTTTCTGCTCCTTCAAAAGACGCTACTCCAATGTTCGTTTATGGCGTAAATAGCGATAAATACGCTGGTCAGGACATTATTTCAAACGCATCTTGCACTACAAACTGCCTTGCTCCTATCGCAAAAGTGTTGAACGACAAATTCGGCATTGTAAAAGGCTTAATGACAACAGTTCACGCTGCTACTGCAACTCAAAAAACTGTTGATGGACCATCTGCAAAAGATTGGCGCGGCGGTCGCGGCATTTTGGAAAACATCATTCCTTCAAGCACAGGCGCAGCAAAAGCAGTCGGCAAAGTGTTGCCAGAACTCAACGGCAAACTTACAGGTATGTCGATGCGCGTTCCTTCGTCTGACGTTTCGGTTGTAGATTTGACAGTTGTTTTGGACAAATCAGCAACACAGGCAGAGATAGATGCAGCAATGAAAGCCGCTTCTGAGGGCGAACTCAAAGGCATTCTCGGCTACACCGAAGAGGCAGTTGTTTCGACAGATTTTCGCGGTTGCGCTCTTACATCAGTTTATGATGCAAAAGCAGGAATTTCGCTTGACGCTAACTTCGCAAAAATTGTTGCTTGGTACGACAACGAATGGGGTTATTCAAACAAACTCGCTGAAATGATTCGCGTTATCGCTTAATAGTCTAAAAGTCTTTTAGCACGCAGATAACACAGATTTAATAGATAAACGCAGATAATTAAAACATTGATTATCTGCGTTTTATCTAATTATTGTTAGTGAAAATTTGCGTAAATCCATCTAATCTGCGTTATCTGCGTGCTTTTAGAAATTTCAGACTTCATCTATTTTCAAATGGCACGATATTTGTTATTCTTATAAAAAAATATTCATTAAAATAAAAACAACATTATGAAAAAATTTGTATTATTTTCATTAATCGCCTGTGTATCAGGTATTTTATCTGCACAAAAAGTTGATAAAGTAACATTCGACTTCAATAAAGCGCAGGCTGTCGGCTATGTAATTTCTTACACCGACCGTGATGTAAAACTTGTTTCAGACGCATTTCAAAATCGTTTGGAAAAAATTTACGGCTTAAAATCAGGCAAAAAAATAACAGGTTTTGCCGGTTATCAAAATCAGGTACTTGCGCCAATTGGCTCATACCCGATTACTGTTTATTTTAAAGTTGAGGAAGAAGGCAAAAAGAACGCCAAAATCACAAAACTTTACTTTTTGGTTTGTGACGGCGCAGGTAATCTCTACACTCCAGAAAATGCACCGCAAACATTGGAGGCAAACGTTTTTCAATTTTTAAACGATTTTCAGCCATTTCTTGTTGAATACGACTACAATTTGCAACTTGTAGCGGCTCAAAATCTGCTTGCAAAACAGAAAAAAGACCTTGACGGCTTAAACAAGGACAAAGTTGGTTTGCAAAAAGACAAAGAGAAAATTGAGGGTAAAATCAGAGATAAAGAAACTGAAATATCCAACAAAGAAACCGAAATTGCCAATCAAGAAAAAGAAGTCGGCAGAATTCAGGGTTTATTGGTAAGATAAATTTTATGTCCAAAAGAACGCAGATGACGCGGATTAAACGGATTTTCGCAGATTATAAAACGCAGATAATTAGTAATTATCTGCGTTTTATCTATTAAATCAGTATTTGCTTGCTAATATTTTTCTAAAAAAAAGTTTCGTCGTATGTTTCTTTCACCTCTCTATCTTCTTCGGTATAATCTGCACTTTTGCCAATAATAAGTTTCAGCGTTGCGCCGTCTTCAAGTTTTGTATCAGGCGCAATTTGTCGTTTTGTTTTACCGTCTCCGCTGGAAGTTTCAACTGCAATCGACCGCCCGCCATGTTTTACGTCAAGCACTTCATCGTCATATTTTGACGGCTCATATTCAATTACAACATTAAAACCGCGATTAGTCAAATTCTGCTTTGCCTCCGCCTCCGAGCGTTCAATAATATTTGGCACTGCCACCTGTTTTTTCTCTTTTGTGTTGATAGTGAGATAGATAATGCGGTTTTTCTTGATTTTTGCACCCGCTTTTGGTGTCTGTTCAACTATCGCGCCCGCTTTTTTATCGCGCAAATAAATTGAATCTATAACCTCATATCTCAGGCTGTTTTCTTTAAGAATTACCTCTGCCTCGTTTTCGTAAAGTTCGTTCAAATCAGGCACTTCGACAAATTCGCCGTGATGCGTGTAAAATTTTAAAAACGACAAAATGCCAATTCCAAGCACAAAAAGCACAACAAAAGCAATCGCAATATTTGCCCAGAGAAATTTACTTTTTAGAAAACAGATTATTGTTTTAAACATTTTTTGATAATGATTAATGATTATTTTTTAATGATTATTAGGCATTAGTAAATAAATATAGTATTGTCATTAAAGTAATTTTTCTATGGATTGCTTCGGAAATACCTCGCAATGACGGAAGTTGTTTTCAGCAAAGGGTTACGTCATTGCGAGGTATTTCCGAAGCAATCCAGATTTATTATAAAAATATTTTTATATATTTATTTAACAATTCCTGTTATTTTTTAATAATATTAATGATTTTTTTTAATGATTATTTTTAATGATTATTTTTAATCTTTTTCTTGCACCCAAATTAATCATTAATCATTAAAAAATAATCATTGTTTTGCATACTTTCCTATCCAAACAAGCGATGGGAAGTGGTCGCTGTAGCCGTTTTGCCATACTCCGCCCGAGTGCGTTCTTTTCGGGTAACCGCGATATTTGCCTGTTTCCTGTTTGAGAAAATCTTTGTTAAAAACTTCCGCTTTCATAAATTTCAACGTTTGAAAATCGTCAAGATTTTTTGGCAAAAGGTCGTATGAAACAATTATTTGGTCAAACAAATTCCACTGGTCATTGTAGCCAAGCGAGCCAATGCCCTGTTTGAAAATTTCGTAATATGGATTATAAAGTTCCTGCGGGTGAGTGTTGCGTTTTTCGCCGCGCGCCTGCAAATGCACCATCAAACTCGGCTCAATCGGGTCATCATTGAGGTCGCCCATCACAAAAGTTTTTGCTTTCGGATTTACTGCAAAAAGCGAATCAACAAGGAATTTTGTCGTAAGTGCGGCATCTCTGCGGCGCGGTATTGAGCGTTTTTCGCCGCCTGCTTTGGAGGGCCAGTGCAGCACAATAACGTTGATTTCCTCGCCGTCTAAAAGCCCTGTTACAACGAGTTGGTCGCGCGTGATAAAGTTTTTAATTTCCGTTTTAATCCTGTGCGATGACGTATGCAAAATCTTAAAAACTGCGGGATTGTAGAGCAGTCCTACATCGACACTGCGCAAATCTGGTCCGTCATAATGCACAATTTGCAAATGACGCTCTTTGATTGACGGCTGCGCTACTAAATCTTCCAAAACGGCGCGGTTTTCAATTTCTGAAACGCCCAAAATTGCCAAATTAGCAGGCATTTTTGAAATAGCATACGCCATATTTTTCAGTTTATTGGTGTATTTCATTGTGTTCCAATGCATTGCACCATTCGGCAAATACTCTTCGTCATTTTTTGTCGGGTCGTTGATTGTGTCAAAAAGGTTTTCCAAATTGTAAAAACCAATCACATATTGGTTAATTTGTGAACTTTGCGCATTCGCACAAGAGAACGAAAATAGTGTAAAAACTATTGCTAAATACTTGATTTTCATAATAT
The DNA here is from genome assembly GCA_031260925.1 of Prevotellaceae bacterium. GTDB lineage: Bacteria > Bacteroidota > Bacteroidia > Bacteroidales > Paludibacteraceae > F0058. The sequence continues at coordinate 18,311 of JAISKN010000098.1, forward strand.
TAAGTAAATAAATTGTAATTTTTTAAAATAATAAATTAAGATTGAAAATAAAAATGCAAATTTGCGAAAATATTTCCAATATAAAAAATTTTTTGAGAAGTTTTTTTTGTAAGTTTAAAAAAAATAGATTAATTTTGCAAAAATAAATTTACGATTTAAGATTATTTCACTAATTCAAATCGTAAATTTCAAATCGTAAATTAAATAAACTTTATGTTACCCGAAAAATTATCAGAAAATCTTTTTTATGTTGGCGTGAATGACCGTACAACTGAATTTTTTGAGCGAATGATTTCGCTGCCTTATGGTGTTTCTTATAACTCGTATCTGCTTGTAGATGAGAAAGTTGCGTTGTTTGATACCGTTGAAAATCATTTTGCAGAACAGTCGTTGTCAAAAATAAAATATGCCCTCAATGGCAGAAAAATTGACTACCTCGTTATTCATCATATTGAGCCTGACCATACTTCGGGCATTAAAAATTTTCTTGCAGAATATCCTGATATTCAGATAGTTTGCAACAAAAAAGCCGCCGCAATGCTTGACGGTTTTTATGGAATTTCGCAAAATATTTTGTTGGTAGAAGAAAAGCAGGAACTTTTGCTCGGAGCGCACACTTTGCGCTTTCTTTTTGCGCCGATGGTGCATTGGCCAGAAGTGATGATGACTTACGAAACGAGCGAAAAAATACTCTTTTCCGCCGATGCTTTCGGCTGTTTCGGCACGTTAGACGGCGCGGTGGAAGATTCTAAACTGAATGTTGAAAAATATTTTTCCGAAATGGAGCGTTATTACGTCAATATTATCGGAAAATATGGCGTTCCTGTGCAAACAATTTTAAAGAAACTTGCTGATTTTCATATAGATACGATTTGCTCGCTGCACGGTCCTGTTTGGCGTGAAAACAAGGCAAAAGTAATTGAAATTTATGATAAACTTTCAAAACACGAGGGTGAGAATGGTGTTGTTGTCGTTTATGGCTCAATGTATTCGCACACAGAAATGATGGCAGAAATGGCAGCGCGCGGAGCAGCGGAAATAACTAAAAATGTAATTTTGCACGATGTTTCAAAAAGCGATATTTCGCAGATTATTACCGATATTTTCAAATACAAAGGGCTGATAATCGGTGCGCCGACCTACAACGGCGATATTTTCCCAAATGTTAAAGATGTGTTGGAACGGCTCGAAATCAGAGGTTTAAAAAATAGAATTTTCGGCTCATTCGGCTGTTTCACTTGGGCGGGGCAAGCGGTGAAAATTCTCAACGCATTCGCCGAAAAAATGCAGTGGGAAAATATCGGCTCAGCAGAAGTAAAACAATCAATGCAACAATCTGATTATCAAACTCTTATAGAGTTGGGTAGAGCAGTGGCGCAAAAAGTTTTAAAATAAAAACAAATGAAAAATCAAAAATCTCGTTTAGAAGTTGAGGCAGGCATCAACAACTGCCTTTTAATCAGCGACTCGCACACTTCCGATTTGACATCGCTCACCAAACACGCGCTTGATTTTCTTGAGCAGCAACTCGCAAATCAAGATATGCGCCGTGTGCTGATTGTGTCCGATATTGACGGCGATGAGTTGGTTTGCGATATGTTTTACAAAAATTTGCAGGACGTTTGCCGTTCTGAGTCGGTTGATGAAGTTGTGTTTTTGGGAAATGAACTGTATTCACGTCATTGCGGGCTTGACCCGCAATCGCCTGAAAATAAAACGATTGCGGGTCAAGCCCGCAATGACACAGACAAAATAAAAAAGTATTTTTTTAAAACGACAGAGGAATTTTTAAGTTCGAACACGCTCAATTCTTTCAAAAATCAAGCGATTTTGCTCAAAATTGCACCCGAATTTTCGCCCGAAAAAGTCAAAATGTATCTGCAACTTTTGCCTCACGACACGGTTTTGGAGATAAATTTTGATGC
>JAISKN010000099.1 GCA_031260925.1 Prevotellaceae bacterium
CCACATCAGGCAAATAGGCAGCAGGATTGGTATTTGCCAAAGTTCTGCGAATTTCTAATGCTTCATTATATTCATTTTCCGCTTGGGATAATGCGTTAGTATTATAATGTAAATTAGCCAAATTGTTTAAAGTCACTGCTACATCAGGCAAATAGGCAGCAGGATTGGTATTTGCCAAAGTCCTGCGGATTTCTAATGCCTCATTATATTCATTTTCCGCTTGGGATAATGCGTTAGTATTATAATGTAAAATAGCCAAATTGTTTAAAGTCGTTGCCACACCAGGCAAATAGGCGGCAGGATTAGTCTTTGCCAAAGTCCTGATAATTTCTAATGCTTCATTATATTCATTTTCCGCTTGGGAGAAGGCATTAGTATCATAATGTAAAAGAGCCAAATTGTTTAAAGTCGTTGCTACATCAGGCAAATAGGCGGCAGAATTGGTATTTGCCAAAGTTCTGCGGATTTCTAATGCTTCATTATATTCATTTTCCGCTTGGGATAATGCGTTAGTATTCCAATGTAAAACTGCCAAATTGTTTAAAGTCACTGCTACATCAGGCAAATAGGCAGCAGGATTGGTATTTGCCAAAGTCCTGCGAATTTCTAATGCTTCATTATATTCATTTTCCGCTTGGGATAATGCGTTAGTATTATAATGTAAAATAGCCAAATTGTTTAAAGTCCTTCCCTTTTCATATTCCGTTTCGGCTTTTTCCAAACATTGCTGATAATAGGTTTCGGCTTGTGGATAATTTCTTTGTTCGTGAAAATAGTTGGCTACTGTGAGATGCTTGCTAAATGATGGAAATATCTCTACTGCCCTTGTAAAATATTTTTCTGCATTTGCATAGTCATTTTTAATAATGAGCAATCGCGCTTTCAAAATATATTCATCGGCTAACTTCTCGGCTTGTTCGTTCAGTTTGGCATCGTTGAGCGTTTCGAGGGCTTTGTCTATGTCGCCTTCTATAAAATATTTATAGGCAATTTCATATAGTTTGGAAGGATTTTCTGCTTTTTGTTCTAAAATGAGACGGATTTGTTCCTTTGTTTCCGTTATTTGTTTGAGCAAATCTTCCCTTTCGTTTGCCCAATCCATTCTGTTTCTATCAAACAAATCTTCACTTCTTGATAATAATTTTTCAAGTTCTTCAATCCGTTTTCTTTGTTCAATGGTATATTTATTCACAAAATCGTTCCAATGAACAGTATTTATTGTAACACTGCCATTTTCGGCAACTTCCTGTATAATTACATTGTTGTTGCTATTGTCTAATTGCACTTTGTTTATCATTTGCTTATCTGTATTTTGCCGTTATTACCTTGAATAACAATATTGTTATCACTGTTTGTTAATTCAATAGGTTTGGTGCTTTCGTCTTTTTTTGTTTTAAAAAAAACGGAAACAATAATAGAAACAATAAAACCTGTTCCAACAATGACAGCCTCATAACTGCCATTGCCAAAAATATACCACAAAACACAGAGAATCAAACAACAGATTTCTGCTAAAAGTGTAATAGTATTTGCTAAAATTTTTTTCATTGATTATTCTGTACCCTTTTGTTGTAGTGTCATTGGGTTCTGAACTTGATTCAGAACCGCAATGACACCTAACTTTTTTAGGGTTATTAAAATGATTTTCTACACAATTTTCATTACCTGTTCTTCTAAATTTTCTTTGAAAAGCGATTTATTTTTGAGTTTTGAGCGGTATGTATAAATGGTTGTGATTGAGCATCTTAAAAAGAGCGCGATTTTGGAACTGTCGTTAATGCCGAGCCTGATAAGTGCAAAAACTCGCAACTCTGTATTCAAAATTTCGCTCGGCTTTACAACTTGACGCTCGCTTTCGGGGAAAAATGCGTTGAAATCATCTATAAAAGTTGGGTAAATTTTCAAAAATGTTTCGTCAAAATTGGTGTAAAAGTCAGATAATTCAGTTTTTATGAACTTTGAAAATTTCAGTTCCTCAAAAAGTTCCTCCATTTTTCCGTCACGCACAAAACGATTTAAAGACCTTCGGTAATTGTCAAGTTTTTCAATGTAATTTGAGCACAAATCAATGAATTTAGCAAGGTAAGTTTCCTTTATCAGATTTGCCTCCGAGAGTTTTTGATTAACGTCTAAAAGTTGCAGGTTTGCGGTTTGCAGTTCAGAGTTGAGGCTTTGCAGTTTTACGTTTGTGCGGTAAAGTTCTTTGCGGATTTTGGCAATGCGCCGCAAATATCTTGCAATAACAATTATCGCCAAAATCAAAAACAGAGATAAAACACTGACAATCAGCAAATAAATTTTAAGTTCGTGCTGCTGTTTTGCCGTTTTTTTCTGATATGCGGTGTCAATAATCGGAAAAATCTTTGCAATTTCGTACGTTCTGAAACGCGCATTGCAAAAAACTGCATCGTCCATTGCTGACTGCAAACAATGATAGGCGTTGTCGATTTCGCCATTTTCGTAGAGCAAAAGTGCAAGCGACAACATCGAAGTATTTTCTTTCACCGAATTTTTTATGTCGCAAACGACAGAAACCGCCAAATATTTTTTCTGCTTTTCAATATTATTTTCTGTTTTGTAAATATCGGCAAGAATATTTGCCAAAACGGCGCGGTCGTGGCTTGCATCAAGCGATTTTGAAATTAATTCTTCCAATATTTCCGCCGCTTTTTGAGTTTGATTGTTCTCGGTAAGAATTTCCGCAGTGAGAACCTTGTATTTCTTTGTCTTACAATTAATTACGCTCATTAAACTGTCGCGGTACGCGCTGCTTTTCTCAAAATAACTGTTGCTTAAATCGTTTTGAGAATTTGCATAATATTTGTAAATTCGCTTGTACGCCTCATAATAATCGCTTAACATTTGCGGTGAAATTTTGGCTGCCTGCACGCTGTTGAGGCTCGCCAAAAGTTGCAGTGCCTCAAAAAATTTTCCCGCCTGCCAATACATATACGACAACGTCAGTTTCGTTTCGTAAATACATTCCCTGTTTTGCAGATTTTCAGCAATTTGTAAATTATTTTCAAGATAAAAAATTGCAGAATCTATCTTAAATGATTGAAATTCCTGCTGTAACTGATTATTTATATTATAAATCTGAATATCAGTCAGTTGCGGAATTTTAAACTGCTTTTTTATTTCGTCTAAATGATTTTGTTTTTGCAAATCATAAGCATTTTTGTTTTTCAGAGTTTGAAAAAGGAGATGCAAAATATTGTTTTCGGGTGCAGCCGAAATTGCACCCGAAAACACACACAATATTATTATGCAAAAATATTTTTTCATTATCTCTTATCGTGATTTTTCAAAACAACTTCTCAATAACCTCAGCGTAGTATTTTTCAACTTCGTTGCGCTTAACTTTGAGCGTTGGGGTAAAGAAGTTCATTTTTTGCCAGTCGTCTGAAATCAGTTCAAAGCGGTTTATGTGTTCCCAATCGCCGAAATTTGGGTTGATTTTTTTGCACTCTTTTTGATAACGGGAAATCACTTCCTTGTTATGCACCATCTCTTCTTTGGTGGTGAAATTGATTTTGTGCTTTTGACACCACGCTTTTAAGAACTCAAAATCAGGCACAATCAGCGCAGCAGCGAATTTCTTATTTTCGCCAAAAACAACCATACATTCGATAAATGCCGATTCTTCAAATTTGCTTTCAATCGCCTGCGGGTTGATATATTTTCCAAAAGAAGTTTTGAAAATATTTTTTAAACGTCCTGTAATTTTCAGTGCGCCGTCTTCAGTCAGCACGCCTGTGTCGCCTGTGTGAAACCAGCCTTCGCTGTCAATTACCTGCGCGGTGCGTTCGGGGTCTTTGTAGTAGCCGAGCATTACGTTGTGTCCTCGGCACTGAATTTCGTTGTTTGCGCCGATACGCAGTTCTGTTCCGGGCATCGCCATTCCGACTGTGCCGAACTGTCTGCCGCCTTTTTTACGGTTCATCACCGCAATCACGGGCGAAGTTTCGCTTAAACCGTAGCCCTCAAACATCGGCATTCTGATTGCCGAGAAAAATGCCGCCATATGAGCCTGAATGGCACTTCCGCCCGAAACCACAATGTCAAAATTGCCGCCAATCGCTTCGCGCCATTTTGAATAAATGAGTTTGTCGGCGATTTTATGACGAAATTCATACCAAGCAGAACGGTCTTCCACCTTATATTTTGTCGCCAAATTAAACGCCCAATAGTAGATAATTTTCTGAAAAAAGGGCAGTTTTTTGCCGCTCATATTGAGTTTGTCGTAGATTTTTTCAAGCACGCGCGGCACGCAAGTCATCATCGTTGGGGTAATTTCCTTTATGTTGTCCGAGATTGTTCCAAGATTTTCGGCATAATAAACCGACATTCCGATATATTGGTAAAGATAGACCAACATTCGCTCGTAAGCGTGACAGAGCGGCAAAAACGACAACGCCTTGTTACTCCATTTGGCAGGAATATCGCAAATTCTTTGGAAATTTTGTACAATATTGTCGTGGCTCAACATTACGCCTTTGGGGTTGCCTGTCGTTCCCGAAGTGTAGATAATTGTTGCCATATCGTGCCTGTCGATTTTTTCGGACAACTTTTGCACTTTTTCGGGCGCAGGATTTTCTTTTCCCAAAGCAATTAATTCGTCAAGATGATTAAAAACGCCCTGGTCAACAAAGGTGTAAATATGTTCGATTGATTTTACTTCGGGCAAAATCGGCTCGATTTTTGTACGCAACTCTTTTCCCTCAATAAAAATCGCCTTAATTTCGGCGTGATTTAAAATATATTTGTAATCTGCCTGCGAAATTGTCGGGTAAATCGGCACGCTGATTGCCCCAATCTGCATTGCAGCCATATCAAGCATATTCCATTCGGGGCGGTTTGAGGAGATAATTCCGATTTTATCACCGGGTTTTATGCCCAATTTCAAGAAACCGTAACTGATGTTGTTAGTGATTTCGATGTAGTCTTGAATGCTGAATTTCACCCATTCTCCATTGCGCTTTGCAGCCAAAGCGGCATCTTGATTTGGGTGATTTTCAAGATAATAAGGCAAAATGTCAAAAAGTCGAGTAACTTCCATAATGTTAATTTTTTAAAGGTTAAACTTAATTGTGTGATTTTTTCTCTGCAAAAGTACAAAATAATTATAAATAACAAAAATAATTTTATTTTTCTGCAAAAAAATCATTGAAAACACACAAAAAAGGAGAGCAGTTTTTCACAAAATCACTCCCCGCTCCAAAAAAGTATTGTGTAAAGTCATTTTTTTAGTCTGAAAGTCAATCAGTCTGAAAGTCAATAAATTCATTATTTGCGACTTGCCGACTTATTAATTTGCCTCAACTAATCACCTTCAAAGAAATCGTTTGTTGCTGGTTGTATAAATCTTTATAAATAAAAGTCAGCGTTATTTCTTTTCCGCTTTCGTAATGTTCAAAAATCTGTGTTAAATCAAGCGAAGAATACATAAAATAATATGCTCGATTGTTTTTTGTGTCATTGTTTGCGTTGTGCGTAAGATAAATTTTCACTTCCGATTTTTCAAATTTTTCTGTTGAGGCATCAATATAATAATCGATTGTGTGCTTATCAACATTGTCGGCATAAATCGAAATGGGAATATTCAAATATTTGCCTGTTCTAAAAATTCTGCTGCGGTTGTAGTTGTTTTCAAAATCAAAACCGTCAGTAGAAACTTTCTCGATTGAATCCTGCTTTTCGGCAGCAATCAAATTTTTCACCAATACGGCGCAATAATTTATAACTTCGAGGGTCATATCGTAGCCGTTTTCGCCGTAACCCTGTTCGTACATCGTGCCTTCGGCGTAATAACGTTCGCCAAAAGCAGAATCCGATTTTGCAACCAATCCTACGAGCAGAACGGTTGTACTGTCGTCCTGCAACGAATAAACTCTGCTTGTGCTGCCTTTAAGAGTGCCTATTGTATAGCCCTGAAATGTGTGATATGCAGGGTTGTCCCAATTACAACTTTGAAATAAAATTGTCGTAAAAACAATTATTGGTATAAATTTTTTCATAAACTATTCTTTTAAAAAATGATATTTTTTGATGTATAAATAGTAAGACGAAAAAAAAATAAAAATGTTGCATCAAAATCAAAACTTTAACAAACTTTAACCTTTTAGATGTTATAAGTAATATAAATGTTTTAATGTAATATTTCTGGATTGCTTCGCTTCGCTCGCAATGACGGGCAGCGTTTGTCGTCATTGCGAGGTATTTCCGAAGCAATCCAGAAATATTACATTAAAATATTTATATTACTTATAGTGTCTAAAAAGTTAAAGTTTGTTAAAGTTTTGATTTTGATGCAACATTTTTATTTTTTTTTC
>JAISKN010000064.1 GCA_031260925.1 Prevotellaceae bacterium
AATAAAATTTCTCGTTCGGAAATGATTGAACAACTAAACATTACAGAAGGAAGTTTGCGACACCATTTGGAACAACTCAAAAACAACGGCATTATCCGCCGAGATGGTGCAGATAAAGGTGGTAAGTGGGTAATTTTGGACAAAGAAAGAGAATGAAAATGACTTGCACTTAACTAACAAACAAATATATAACAAAAAATATCAATCACTTAAAAAAAAATCGTAAATCATAAATCTAAAATCGTAAATTAATTTATTATTATGAATACACAAGATTACATTTCGCGCGAACTGAAATACGGCGCACACAACTATCACCCGCTGCCTGTGGTGCTGCAAAAAGGCGAAGGCGTTTTTGTCTGGGACACTGACGGCAAACGGTATTTTGATTTTCTTTCGGGCTATTCGGCTCTCAGTCAAGGGCATTGCCACCCAAAAATTGTTGCCGCGCTCAAAAAGCAGGCGGACATTCTCACTCTCACATCGCGGGCTTTTCATTGCGATATTTTGGGTGAATTTATGGAAAAAGCCTGCAAATTTTTCGGCTACGACAAACTTTTGCCGATGAATACAGGTGCAGAGGCGGTGGAAACGGCACTGAAACTTGCTCGCCGATGGGGCTACGAAGTTAAAAAAGTGCCAGAAGACAAGGCGAAAATCGTTGTCTGCGCAGACAATTTTCACGGGCGCACCATTACGATAATTTCAATGAGTACCGACCCAAGCAGTTACGGCGGCTTTGGACCTTTTACAGAGGGGTTTATCAAAATTCCGTACAACGATTCCGATGCTTTAAACGCTGTGATTTCTGACAAAAACATTGTCGGCTTTCTCGTTGAGCCTATTCAGGGCGAGGCTGGCGTTGCCGTGCCTGACGATGGTTATTTGAAAAAATGTTTTGATATTTGCAAAAAAAATAATGTTCTTTTTATTGCAGACGAGGTACAGAGCGGAATTGCGCGCACAGGCAAACTGCTTGCTTGCGACTGGGAATATGTGAAGCCCGATATTTTGATTTTGGGCAAGGCACTTTCTGGCGGAGTAACGCCTGTGTCGGCAGTGTTTGCCGATGACGAAATTATGCTGACAATCAAAGCAGGCGAACACGGCTCAACATACGGCGGCAACCCGCTTGCCTGCGCCGTTGGAATGGTTGCGCTTGATGTTGTGGCAGAAGAAAAACTTGCCGAAAACGCGCAAAAAATGGGCGAGATTTTCCGCGCCGAAATAGCGAAAATCGACAGTAAAATGATTAAACAAGTGCGGGGAAAAGGGTTGTTAAACGCCGTTGTTACCGAGCCGCAAAGCAACCTCAAAGCGTGGGACATTTGCCTCAAACTCAAAGAAAACGGCTTGCTCGCCAAACCAACACACGACAATATTATCCGTTTCACTCCGCCGTTGATTATCACCGAAAGTCAAATACGCGAGGCAATAGAAATTATTAAAAGGGTGTTTTTATTCAACTAAAAAAAACTAAAAGTTAAAAAATAAAAACTAAAAGTTAGGGGCAACCTTAACTTTTAGTTCTTATTTTTTATTTTTTATCTTTTATTTTTTAGTTCTTAACTCTTATTTCAAATCGATTTTATTTCCATAATTCTTTGCTTAAATTCCTCTGATGGACAAAGCGAATAACTTTTGATTTTTGCTTTGTAGGTGTAGATTGTATTTACGGAATAATTAAGGAATTGCGCGATTTTTTCGTTGTTGCGAATGCCGAGCCGCATTAGCGCGTAAATGCGCAAATCGGTATTTAGCAGTTCGCCCTGCTGCAATATGATTTGACCTTCGGGCGAGAGCAGCGCGTTAAATTCTGATACAAAATTTGGGAAAATTTTTAAAATTATGCTGTCGAACATACTAAACAATCTGTCGCGCTCATTCTTTGCATCAAATTTAGGCGGAATTTTGTTTAAATCTTCATATTGTTTCTGCGCAATTTTACGATTTACCCAACGCTGAAAAGCCTCTATTTTCGCTACATAATCGGAGTCTAAATTGAAAAAATAACCGATATACTCCTCTTTGATTTTATTCGCCTCCAAAAGTCTTCCATTGGTTGTTGCGAGTTCGTTGCTTTTATTTTGAATTGTTCGTTTTGCTTTGTTCAATTTGCTTAATGACCTGATAATTATTGCCAAAGCCAAAAGTGCCAGCAAAGTCAAAAACGAAATAGCGACAAGCAATCTTGTGATATTTTTATTTTTTTCTTCAATTATTTTTATCCTTTCCTCTTCAATAATTGGCAAAATATAGCCGATTTCTACTTGGCGGTGGCGCGCGTTGTAAAAACTTGCGTCTGCCAAAGCCTTTCTGATATATTCCGCTGCGTGTGTAATATCGTTCTCATTTTTAAGCAGTTTTGCCAAATCGCGCAGGGCGACAGTTTCTTTTGTCGAAGATTTTATGTCGGCGATTGCTGCCTGCAAAAGCAGTTCCTTTTGTTTTACTTTGTCGCCCAAAAGCGAGTAAATATAGGCAAGGCTCGAAGATGCGATTGCAATATCGTGTTCGGTTTTTTTCGGACATTCCAGCAGTTTGTTCAACGCATAAATAGCCTCGTGGTATTTGCCCGATTTCATTTCTTTAAGCCCAAGCGATGCGTAATATTGTGCAGTATTTTTCGGTATCATTTCAAGCGCAACAGTCATTACTTCGTTGCCTTTTTGCTCGTAGTCTTTGCGGTTTTCGTCATTGTTGAAATCGGCAATATCGTAATACAGGCGCGCCTTTGTGAGCAGATATTGAATTTTTAGATTTTGGTCGGCGCATTCGATTTTTTCATTTTTCTTAATAATATCAAATGCTTCCGAAAACAAACCTGACGAAAGATAGCAAAAACAAAGTTTGGTATTTGCCTCATAAAGTTTGTTGTTGTCGTTTTCGGCGGTTGCAAGTTGTATTAATTTTTCCACATAAAAAAATGCGGAGTCGTAAATATACGATTTATATTGTTCCGAAAGTTCGTTGTAAAGTTCGTAAAGTTTTTTGTTATCGCCTTGATTTACAGATATTTGCGCTTTGATTTCGCCAATTTTCTCGATTTTTTGATTATTATATAATGTGTCTATCGAAATATAATAATCAAGCAAGTCAAGATTTTGCGTGCTGCCTTTTTTTGCAGAGCAAAATCCTGAAATCAATAATAATAATGCTATTGTTAAATATTTTTTCATAGGTTAAATTTTTGTGTTTCTAAAACTGCAAAAATACAGTTTTTTTCATTATCAACCAAATTTTTGTGATTTTTTTTTCTGTTGATAAATTTTTTGAAAAATAATTGCAAAAAAGTTGTTTTTTTGAAAAAAAATATATTATATTTGCAAAAAATTAATAAAAGCAATGATTGAACGAGAAATTACAGTTCCTTTTTCGATTTTTCGGTATGAAGAATTAGAGCCGAACATACAAAAGTTAGTCGAAAAAGCAAAAGAACAGACGAAAAAATCATATTCACCCTACTCAAAATTTTGTGTTGGGGCTGCGGTTTTGCTTGACAATGGCGAAATTTTTACAGGCAGCAATCAGGAAAATGTGGCATATCCGAGCGGTTTGTGCGCCGAGCGCGTAGCAATGCTTTATGCAAATTCGCAATTTCCCGAAAATAAACCTGTTGCCATTGCCATTGCAGCGAAAAATGACGATGGTTTTGTCGAAAAACCGATAATGCCGTGCGGAGCGTGCCGTCAGGTTTTGTTAGAAACAGAAATGCGTTTCGACTCAAAAATCAGCGTATATCTATTTGGTACAGAGGCGGTTTATTCGTTGAAATCAATAATTTCGCTTTTGCCGCTTGCATTTACTTCTTTTTAGAAAATTTAACCATTAATCATTTTAAAAAAAATATTATGGAAAAGAAACTTTATACCTGCGAATTTGTGTTGAAAGGAACATCTTTGCCGAATATTTGGACAAGTATCAGTTCGCGCGGAGGCTTGAGCAAATGGTTTGCCGATAATGTGCAGAAAATTGATGAAAATCATTTACGTTTCACTTGGAAAGAACAGTGGGAAGATGCTGAGTTTAAGATTGTTACGCCAAATCAGTGTGTTCGTTTTCATTGGCTTGACGAGCCTGAATATACATTTTTCGAGTTTGAGATACTTTATGACGAGGTTACAGGCGTGGTGTCGCTTTCGGTAACGGATTTTGCGCCAGACAGCGAAATAGATGACGAAAAAATGCTCTGGGCGCACCACATCGAAAATCTGAAAAGATATATCGGAGTTTGAAAAAAACTAAAAGATAAAAGATAAGAACTAAAAATACGGACTGCAAAGAAAAAATTGCAGTCCGTATTTTTATTAATCATTAAAATTTAATCATTAAAAATTTTTTTGTACTTTTGCAAGCAAATTAAAAATTAAACAAATGAAAAAACTCACCTTTATATTTTTGCTCTGCCCTACTCTGCTTTTTGGGCAATTTTCGCAGTCAGACATTCAGACGAAAAAACTACAACAGACCATTTATGCAATCGAAAATCTGTATGTTGATACCGTAAATTCGGCGCAACTCATTGATAATGCGATAGTTGCGATATTGGAAAAACTTGACCCTCACTCCGTTTATATCACGGCAAAAGACGTGAAAATGGCAAACGAGCCGCTGCAAGGCAGTTTTGAGGGTGTCGGCATTCAGTTTCAAATGATGAAGGACACGCTGCTTGTGGTGCAGACGATTTCTAACTGCCCCGCCGAAAAAGTCGGCATTGTAATGGGCGACAGGCTTATCCAAGTTGATACCGTCAATATTGCAGGCGTGAAAATGGAAACGAGCCAAATAATGAAACTTTTGCGCGGAAAACGCGGCACAAAAGTTGCCGTGAAAGTGAAACGCGGCAATAATTTGCTTGATTTTGTGATTACGCGCGACAAAATTCCGCTTTTTTCCATTGATGCCGCTTATGAAATTGCAGACGGTATCGGCTACATCAAAATCAACAATTTTTCGGCAACAACAATGGAAGAATACCATAAAGCCTTTGCCGAATTTAAAAAGAAGAATATCAAGCAGTTAATAATAGATTTGCAAAGCAACGGCGGCGGTCGGCTTGACGTGGCGCAAAGTCTTTGCGATGAATTTTTGCCAAAAGACAAGTTAATCGTTTATACGCAGGGCGAACATCAGCCGCGAATGGACTGGACATCGTCTACTGCGGGCGGTTTTGAGAAAGGCGACCTTGTGATTTTGGTTGATGAATATTCGGCATCGGCAAGCGAAATAACGGCTGGCGCGCTGCAAGATTGGGACAGAGCAACGATAATCGGGCGGAGAACTTTCGGCAAAGGCTTGGTGCAACGCCCTCTAAACCTGCTTGACGGCTCTGAAATTCGGCTCACAATAGCGCGTTATTACACGCCAAGCGGACGAAATATTCAGAAACCTTACGGCGGCGGCAGCGAAAAATACCATCACGAACTGCTCGAAAGAGTTAAGCACGGCGAACTGCAAAATGCCGACAGCATAAATTTCCCCGATAGCCTGATATACAAAACGTTAGTAAAAAAGCGCACCGTTTATGGCGGCGGCGGAATTATGCCTGACGTGTTTGTTCCGCTCGACACGACACGAGTTACCGATTATCACATAAAAATTGTTGCAAAAGGCGTTTTCAATCAAACAGTAATGGGATATCTTGATAATCACAAAGATAACATCAAAAAAAGTTTCGTAAATTTTGAAAATTTCAATAAAAATTATTTTGTGCCTGAAACTTTGCTCGAACAAATGATTGAAAATGCAACGAAAGAAAAAATTGATTTCAACGCCGAGCAATACGAAAAATCAAAGTCAATGATTACGCTTCAAATTAAGGCAACAATAGCCCGCAACCTCTGGGAAAGCGGCGACTATTACAAGATTATGAACCAGCAAGACCCAATAATTCAAAAAGCGTTGGAAGTCTTGGGGAATTATAGGGAGTTTTTGAAATAATGAATTTTTCTTGCAAAATAATGACCATTTTGCTGATGTCAGGAAATTGATAGAAACAACAATTAAATTTAGTTTTTGGTTTTGCTGACCTCAGCAAAACCAAAAAACCTGATGCTTGACGAATAAAAAATTAATCATTAATCACTAAACATTAATCATTAAAAAAATATGTACAAAAGAATTTTACTAAAATTAAGCGGCGAATCGCTAATGGGCGAGCAGCAGTACGGCATTGACGAAAATCGTCTGAACGAATATGCGGCGCAGATTGACGAGATTTCCAAACTCGGCGTGCAAATCGGAATCGTTATCGGCGGCGGCAATATTTTTCGCGGGCTGAAAGGCACAGAGCGCGGTTTCGACCGTGTGAAAGGCGACCAAATGGGAATGTTGGCAACCGTTATCAACTCGCTTGCGCTGCAGTCGGCAATCGAAAGCAGAGGCGTAAAATGTAAAGTGCTGACAGCAATCAGAATGGAGCCAATCGCCGAATTTTTCTCAAAACACCGCGCCATTGAGGCTCTTGAAAGCGGCAATGTGGTGATTTTTTCGGGCGGAACAGGCTGCCCATATTTTACCACCGACACAGGCTCGGCGTTGCGCGGCATCGAAATTGAGGCTGACGTAATGTTCAAAGGCACGCGCGTTGATGGAATCTACGACTCCGACCCAGAGAAAAACTCGAATGCTAAAAAATTCGACACAATCACTTATGACGAAATTTACAGTAAAGGCTTGAAAATTATGGACTTAACCGCCACCGCCTTATGCAAAGAAAATCGCTTGCCGATTGTGGTTTTCAATATGGACACCGCTGGAAACCTCAAAAAAGTGGTTTTGGGCGAAAATATTGGAACGAAAGTAACAAATTAATTAATTATTAATGTTCAATGATTAATGATTAATTAACTGTAATTGTATGCTAATTATTTTATTTTCATTCGTGCATTTGTGGCAAAAAATCACAATATTAATCATTAATAATTAATCATTAAAAAATATCAAAAATGAGCAAATACGCAGAAACGCCCTTAATGAAACAGTACAACAGTTTCAAAAGCCAATACCCTGACGCTGTGCTGCTTTTTCGTGTGGGTGATTTTTACGAAACATTCGACACTGACGCTGTGCGTGCATCGGAAATTCTGGGAATTACACTTACCAAACGCGCCAACGGCTCGGCTCAGCACGTTGCGCTGGCGGGCTTTCCGCACCACGCGATAGACACATACTTGCCAAAACTTGTGCGCGCAGGCTGCCGCGTGGCTATCTGCGACCAACTCGAAGACCCGAAATTTGCCAAAACCATTGTCAAGCGCGGAATTACTGAACTTGTTACCCCCGGCGTTTCTATCAACGACAACGTGCTGACAGTGAAAGAGAATAATTTTCTTTGTGCCGTACATTTGGCGAAAAATATGGCTGGCATTGCTTTTTTGGATATTTCCACAGGCGAATTTTTGCTCGGAGAGGGCGCAACAGATTATATTGAAAAACTTTTTAATTCATTTTCGCCAAAAGAAGTTTTGTACGAGCGCGGAAAACGCAAAGAATTTGAGCAGATTTTTAACACAAAAATCTCAAAATATGAGCAAGACGATTGGGTTTATACGTTGGAGGCGGCAAACGACAGACTTTATAAACAGTTTGAAGTCAAGTCGTTAAAGGGTTTTGGCATAGAAAACCTCAACAACGGACTTGTGGCTGCGGGCGCGGTGCTGTATTATTTAGACCATACGCACCATAAGCAAATTTCTCATATCACAAAAATTTCACGCATCGAACAGGAGAGGTTTGTCTGGCTTGATAAATTTACAATCAGAAATTTGGAGTTGCTAAATTCGCCAAACGAAGATGCCAGCACCTTATTTCGCGTATTGGACAAAACGACAACGCCGATGGGCAGCCGCTTGCTGCGCCGTTGGATTTCATTTCCATTAAAAGATGTTAAGCCGATTAACGACAGATTAAGCGTTGTTTCGCATTTTTTAAAATTCTCCGAAAACAGCGCGCAAATAGAGGAATGCCTTGCAAATATCGGCGATTTGGAACGAATTTTGTCGAAAGTGGCGGTAGGCAGAATTTCGCCGAGAGAAATGGCGCAACTAAAAAACGCTTTAACTGCAATCAAACCTGTCAAGGAAATTTGCCGAAATGCACAGGAAAATTGGTTTTTAAACTCTTTCGGCGACCAACTCAATATTTGCCAAACTCTTATTACAAAAATAAACAATGAACTGCGCGACAACCCGCCAGCAACGATTGCAAAAGGCGATGCTATCGCAAGCGGCGTGAGTGTTGAACTTGACGAACTGCGCGAAATTTCACATTCGGGCAAAAGTTATCTCACAAAAATTCAGCAGCGCGAGGCAGTAAAAACAGGCATTTCATCTTTGAAAATCGCTTATAATCAGGTGTTTGGCTATTATATCGAAGTTACAAACACGCATAAAGACAAAGTGCCGTCAGATTGGATTCGCAAGCAGACGCTCACAGGTGCGGAGCGTTACATTACAGAAGAATTGAAACAGTACGAGGAAAAAATTCTTGGCGCGGAAGAAAAAATTATCGCGCTCGAACAGGAAATTTTCAACAATCTTGTTCTCTCGGTAATGGAATTTATCCCCGCTATTCAGTTGAATTGCAACATTATAGCGCAAATTGACTGTCTGTTGAGTTTTGCAAAAGTTTCTGTTGAAAACAGATATTTTTGTCCTGTTGTTAATGATTCAAAAATTATTGACATAAAAAAAGGTCGCCACCCTGTAATTGAAAAACAGTTGCCCGCAGGCGAGGAATATGTGCCGAATGATGTTTTTTTAGACACTGATAATCAGCAAATTATGATTATCACAGGTCCAAATATGGCGGGAAAATCTGCACTTTTGCGGCAATCGGCATTGATTACGCTTTTGGCGCAAATCGGCTGTTATGTGCCTGCCGAAAGCGCGGCAATCGGCGTTGTAGACAGGATTTTTACCCGTGTCGGCGCGTCTGACAATATCAGTTCGGGCGAAAGCACTTTTATGGTGGAAATGAACGAGGCGGCGAGCATTCTCAATAATATTTCCGACCGCAGCCTGATTTTGTTCGACGAACTTGGGCGCGGCACTTCAACTTATGACGGAATTTCGATTGCTTGGGCGATTGTTGAGTATATACACGAGAACAACGCTTGCAAAGCAAAAACGCTTTTTGCCACTCATTATCACGAACTTAACGAAATGGAAAATTCCTATTCGAGAATAAAAAATTACAATGTTTCGGTAAAAGAGGTTGATAATAAGGTTTTGTTTGTGCGCAAACTTGTACGCGGCGGCTCGGAACACAGTTTCGGCATTCACGTTGCGAAAATGGCAGGAATGCCCAAAAGCATTGTAAAGCGCGCTGACGAAATATTGCTGCAACTCGAAAACGCAACGCCTCAACAGGAAAAAATAGGCAAAAATCTCTCCCGCGCCTCAGAGCGAGAGGGTGTTCAAATGAGTTTTTTTCAACTTGACGACCCTGTCCTTTCTGAAATCAGAGATGAAATTCTAAAAATTGACATAAACTCCCTCACGCCGATTGACGCACTGAACAAACTCAATTCGATAAAAAGAATTTTAACAGGAAAAAGCAATTAAAAATAAAAGGTAAGAACTAAAAACTAAAAATTAAAAAAAACTCTGTGAACTCTGTAGTTAAAAAACTAATTTCAAATTCGCATTAATAATTAAAAATAAATACAAATGAAACACCCACGACAAAAAGCAATTTTGACACACAAGGGAATAATTAAAAACTTACAAATTTTAAACAAATAAAAAATACATCAACAAAATTAACACAATGTGCATAATTCACAAAAAATATGTTAATTCTGTAAATCTTGTTAATCCTGTAAAAAAATATAAACAAATGAAAAAACTTACAATCATTTCCGCAATATTAATAATATTGGTATCGTGCGGAAAAAAATCAGACAATGGTATGGAAAATTTCACCAAAATTGACAGTAAAGACATCGAAGGCAATTTTATTGAAAAAATGGCTGACGATTGGGCTTTGATTACCGCAGGCACAGCCGAAAAATTCAACACGATGACAGCAAGTTGGGGCTTAATCGGGCATTTGTGGAACAAGCCTGTGGCTGTATGTTTCGTGCGCCCGCAACGCTACACCTTTGAATTTATGGAGGCGGCGGACACATTCACGCTCTCATTTTTCGATGAGAATTACAGAGACGCGCTGAATATTTGCGGCACTCTTTCTGGGCGCGATGTTAATAAAGTGGAAAAAGCGGGGCTTACTCCGCTCGTTTTGGACACGAACAGCATTTCGTTCGGCGAGGCGCGAATGATTATCGAATGTCGAAAAATCTACGCCGATTTTTTCAATCCAGAAAAATTTATTGACGCAAAAATTCCCGCCGAAATTTACCCTACAAACGATTTTCACAAGGCTTATATCGGGGAAATAATTAATGTTTGGGTAAAAAAATAAGATGTCCCAAAAGCACGGGACTATCTAAAAAAAAAATAACACACAGATAAAATGCAGATTGTCAATTAATTAACAATCGCATTTTATCTAAATTTAGGAATAATGCAAAAATTTAGCATCACTTTTGTCCATTATCCCCAATTTTTGTATTAGCCGAAAAATTAAACATCAAATGATAGATTATTTTTGTAGATTTTCCAACTTTATGATTAGAGTAATACGAATACTCAAAATCAGGTGTTATTTGCTTTTTTGTCAGTTGTTTTTCTGTATTTATTTCAGTAAAAGTGTTTTGCAAAAGTTTATTAATACAACAAACATTAACGCAAATATCCATTTTTGAAACTACAAAGCCAATCATTCCTGCGGTATTGTTGTACATAGAATATTTCCCCGATACAAAACGGGCAATGCCATTTGAAATATATTCGCCGTTTAAACCAGATTTTCCATTTTGATTTTCACTATCCAAACGCTTACATTCAATAACATAATAAGCATCGTCATCTTTATATGGTTTTATTTGCAGGACTCGAATATCTGCTCTGCCTTGATTTTCAGAGGTTTCTTTATCGAAATGGTAATTGTCTAATGGAGGATTAGATTTTCTAAAATCTATATTTTTCAAATATTCTTTTGAAAGAAAAATATCTCTAATCGCATTTTCATCATTCAAAGGTACTTTTATTTTTGTTGCAATTATGCAGGAATAAACTACAACAATGCCTGCAAGAATATCCTCAAATGTTGTGTTGAAGTATAAAATACTATACTCAAAGGCAGTAGCGTTCAAAGTTTGATTACTCATTTTTATCCCTCCCTGCTCTAAGTATGGCATCTTCAAATTCGTTCACATCTAAATATCCTACTGCTTTATGCCACAAGCGTTTTTCATTGGGTTTAAAGATATAAAAATATTCCTTTTCAAAACCGCGAATGTCTTTTTGAACAAAAAGTTGGTCGGTAATTTTTGTTACACCAAGTTCTATGATTTTTTGAAATATGCCGTTTGTGTCATTTTGTTTATTTTTCCAAACAATCGGCTCTGTATATTCGTTTTCAGCAATAACTTTAAAAAACATTCC
>JAISKN010000134.1 GCA_031260925.1 Prevotellaceae bacterium
TGTTCGTTGTTTTCGTCGTGCGGCATTGTTAGTTCGCACCGAAAACGCTCCGAAATCTGTAAAGTTTTACGATTTTCGGGGTATTGGCTCGTTACTTTCTTTCTGAGAAATACGCCCAAAGTTACACTCAAGCCTTTAAGCAACGAAAGTATGCCTTTAAATAAGCCGGAAAAATATTTTTTTAGTTCGTTCATATATATTTTTTCTTATTTTTTAATTAAAAAATTCACTCTTTTTTATTCTGAAAATATTACCCAAAATACCTAAATACAAATAATTGTCATATTCTATCAAAAAATCAGAATAATCACTTGGCAAACCTTCTGAATTAAGTAATTTTGTTTTACCTGTAACCATATCGGCACTTCCAAATGAAAGCGCATAATTAAATCTCAATACGGAACTTTCATAAAGTTTTGCATCATATTCGATATTCCAAAAATTCACATCATCAAAAGTCGTTTTAATGTTCCAATTTTCGCCATCATTGCTTTCTTTCAAATATTGGTTTGAAATTTGATAAATTACATCTGAATTTAAAAAATAAAAGCCGTTTTGTTCTTCTTTAAAGCCATTTTCATCAACAATAAATGTTCCGTACAAAGGCGTTGAAATATAATATTTGTTTTTATAATTAATAAAATTTCTTTTAGTAACCAAATTATATGGGGAAATATGAGAATTTTTTGGGAAATAAATATTATTATTTACAGAATAATTCAAATTTTCAATATCTGAAAAATCAATATTTAATATTGCAAAAGATGTATTGTTATTGCTTTCAGGGTAAATATATTCTGCATCAAAGCGTGTTAAAACAATAGAAAATTTATTGTCGTAATTTGACATCATATCTGTTGCTACATAACCGTTTTTATCTATTTCGGGAATTTGCGAATAGTCAAATATTGTTTTTTTATTATTTTTTAAATTATAAAAATAAATCGCCAAAGAATCAAGTTTGCCTGCGTGATTTGCATAAACAGGTGTTACTATAACTTCCTGATTGTCAAGCACAAACGGCGCAGCAAAATTTCTATCTTTTATTCCTTCAATAAAATGAATTTGAATTTGCTGTAGGCTTTTATCAAAACAAACCACAGAATCCAAAGATAACAATACTAATTTATCATCAAAAACACAAGCATTGCGGAAATTTCTGTTACTTAAATTTTGAACAATCTCCCATTTTGGAACAGACTGTTTCGGCTGTTCCTTTTCGCACGCCGTAATTCCTGCACATAAAATACAGCACAGCGCAATTTTTAACAATAATTTATTTTTTTTCATATTTTTATTTTTTTAAAAATTATAATTTAATTCGTAGTTAATTTTTTTTTTTACTCTTCTCTTAATCTTTCTTCAATTTCTTCAATCGAAGGCAGTGCTGATTTAAAATTTTCTGGCAAAAGATTTGCCAATTCGTATTCTGATATTCCTATCGGCTGACTGCTGCCCTCCAAAGCATATTGCGCCAACACATTATCTTTTGTCTTGCAAATCAACAAACCGATTGTATCGTTGTCCATTTTATCGCGCATTTGGTGATTGACTGCCGCCACATACGTTCCTAATTGCCCGATAAAAGCGGGTTCAAATTCGCGGGCTTTTAGTTCTATCACAATATAGCACCGCAATTTGAGATGATAGAACAACATATCTAAAAACAAATCTTTTGTGCCTGCTTTTACCAATATTTGCCTGCCAACAAAGGAGAAACCCTGTCCCAATTCAAGCAAAAATTTAGTGATATTTGTTGATAAAGCATTTTCTAATTCCCGTTCTTTATAACCTTCGGTAAGCGTTACAAAACCAAGATTGTAAGGGTTTTTGAGCGTTTCTTTTGCCAAATCGCTTTGCACATCAGGCAACCATTTTGAAAAATTATTAACAGATTTTCCCTGCGTCTCATACAAACCAACCGACATAAAATTCATCAACATCGCTCTACTCCAACCGTTTTCTATCGTTTTTCTCACATAAAAAATTGCCTCTTTCACAGATTTACATTTAGAAATGATTTCCACGTGATGCCTCCAAGGAATTTGAAAAATTGGGTGGTCTTCTAATTTGGCACCAACTTGCTGCCAAATTGTAACATCTTGATTGTCAGTAATTTCTAATTTTCCAGCAACTTGTTGAGGAATTTGTCCAACAGGTTGTTGGACAATTGTATCTTCCTGAGTATAAAACAAATAAAATTGTTTCATTGACCTTAAATTTCTATCAGAAAAGCCTTGCATATCAGGAAATTCTGCTCTCAAATCGGCACTAAGTTGCTTGATAATACCGCTGCCCCATTCCGAGTTTGCTTGCTTTGCAACAATATCAGCACCGATACTCCAATAAAGTTGTATCATCTCGCTATTAATTCGCACAGCCGCCTTAATCTGACTTTGCCGAATACGCAATTTCAAATCAGTCAGCCACGCCTTATAATCGCTGCTTTTCAATATGTTTTTATCTGTTTCCATTATTTTTTAAGAACACAATCCCGTAATTGTCAGCCCTGTCAGCACCAAAACCACCATCAAAAGTATATTTACCAAATTTATCGGCAGTAAATATTTCCATTCCAAGTTCAAAAGTTGGTCAATTCTCAAACGCGGGAAACTCCAACGTACCCAAAGCGAAATGAAAATCAGCACAAATGTTTTGCCAAAAAACCACAGCCACGAAGGAATGTAGCACATAAATTGGTTAAAACCGTCCCAACCTTCAATCTGTATCGGCATCCAACCGCCCAAAAATACCGTTGTGCCGATGGCTGCAATGATAAACATATTCATATATTCAGCCAGATAGAAAAAGCCGAATGACAAGCCCGAATATTCGGTGTGATAGCCCGCTGTGAGTTCCGACTCGGCTTCTGGAAGGTCGAACGGACCGCGGTTTGTTTCGGCGTGTCCGCAAATCAAATAAATTGTAAATGCGATTAATGACGAAATATGTCCGTCAAAAATATTCCACACATAACGCTGACCTTCAATCATTTCCGAAAATTGCATTGTACCCGAAAGCACCACCATTGTCATTAACGCCAAGCCTGCCGAAAGTTCGTAACTGATAAATTGCGCACCACTTCGCATTGCGCCAATCATCGAATATTTGTTGTTGCTACTCCACCCTGCAAGCAAAACGCCGATAATGCCGAGCGAAGAAACGGCGGTTACATAAAAAACGCCGATATTAAAATCTACCGCGTGCAAGCCCTTGCCAAAAGGGATTGCGCCGAAAGTCAGCATTGATGCCGCAATCATAAAAAATGGCGCAGTGAAAAACAGAAATTTATCAACGCGGTTGATGCTGATAATTTCTTTGAGCAAAATTTTCAACACATCGGCGACACTCTGAAAAATGCCCCACTTCCCTACTCGATTAGGTCCGATACGCGCCTGAAAAAACGCCGCAATTTTTCGTTCTACCCAAATCAAAATCATTGCCAACAAGGCATAAGCCACAAGCAAAGCCACGCCGACAATAACACATTCTATCAAAATTGCCGCCCATTCAGGCATAACGCTTTTCAGCCCGCTATCAAGCCAAGCCGTAAGATTTGTAACTTCAAAAGGTTGTTTCATTTATATTTACGATTTTAGATTTACGATTTACGATTTGCTGCGCATTAGTGCAGATTTTACCATAATTTCAAAATCATTTTTATTTATTAATGTTTAATTTTCATTTATTTACAATTTTATAATTTTATGTGTTACTTTATTTTCTCAATCGTAAATCATAAATCTAAAATCGTAAATAATTTTTACCTGTCAATATCAGGAATAACATAGTCCATTGAGCCGCCGATGCCGATAAAGTCGGCGATTTTTTCGTTTTTGCAGATAAGCGGCATCACAGAAACGAGAGCCATAGACGGCGAACGGAATTTCAGGCGGTAAGGCGTTTTTTCGCCTTTGCTTTCAATATACACGCCGAATAACCCTTTACCTGTTTCAACATTTTGAAAATATTCGCCTTCGGGCAACTTGATTATCGCCTTTGTTTTGGCGCAAAAATCACCTTCGGGAATATTGTCTATAAGTTGCTCAATAATGTGCAGCGACTCTTCAATTTCGTCAAGCCTGTTCAAATATCTCGCGTAACTGTCGCCCTCTGTGCGCAGAATTTCCTTAAACTCAACCTTGTCATAAAGCGAGTACGGCTGATATTTGCGCACATCGCAACTCCAACCAGAGGCGCGCGCCGCAGGTCCTGTAACGGCATAACTTATTGCATCTTCTTTCGACAATTTACCGATATTAATCATTCTGCCCAAAGCAATCGGGTTGTGCGAAAAAAATCTGTCGTAATCTTTCAAACGTTTGCGCATCAGCACGATAAAGTTTTTCACGTCTTGCTGAAATTCGCTGTAAATGTCGAACATACAGCCGCCGATTACATTTTGATTGATAATCAAACGTCCGCCGCAGGTTTTTTCAAAAATACTGAGAACAGCCTCGCGTTCCCTCATTCCATAACTGAAAGCCGTTGTTGCGCCCAAGTCATTGGTTTGGCAAGCCCACGCAAGCAGGTGCGAGTCAATACGGTTGAGTTCGTCCATTATGGTACGAATATATTGAGCGCGCTCAGGAACTTCA
>JAISKN010000211.1 GCA_031260925.1 Prevotellaceae bacterium
TTTACACAGAAAAATAATGAAATTTAAAGGCGTTGTTTAATAAATCTGGATTGCTTCGAAAATACCTCGCAATGACGGAAGTCGTTTCAGCAAAGGGGTACGTCATTGCGAGGTATTTCCGAAGCAATCCATAAAAAATTACTTAAATAACATAATATCTATATTTAAAAATTATCTGTGTAAATCCGTCTAATCTGTGTCATCTGCGTGCTAAAAACCCTTAAAATGAGAAAAGATTTAACAATATTAATTGCAGAAAATTCTACTATAATCAGTCGTGGAATTTGCGCTGTCATCAAACACATTTATCATAATGCGGAGATTTTTACTGCTGCCGATACAGAACAGTTGAAAATGTTATTTAGCAGGAAAAAGCCTGATATTCTGATAATTAACGCAAATTTTTTTGGTATTTTCGGCATCGCTGCCTTTAAGAAAAATTTTGCTCAAACGCAGACAAAATTTATTGCGCTGCAAAGTTCATTTCTCGAAAAAACTTTTGTAAAAGAGTATGACGAAACCATTTCAATTTATGACAGCGAAGATACTGTTAAGAAAAAAATTGCTGATTTAATCAATGATGAAGAAAAAGAAAAGCCGCAAGATATGATTTCGGCGCGCGAAAAAGACATTGTTATTGAAGTAGTTAATGGCTTGACTAACAAACAAATAGCGGACAAACTTTGTCTTTCGGTGCATACTGTTATCACGCACCGCAGAAACATTGCCTCAAAACTGCAAATTCACAGCGCAGCAGGCTTAACTATTTATGCAATCTCAAACAAATTATTTGAAGTTAAGAACTAAGAATTAAAAACTAAGAGTTAAGAGTTAAAAACTAAGAATATTTTAATCTATCTATAATATGAAAAAGGAATCTGTATTGAGAACAAAAAGTTATACTTTTGCAGTCAGAGTTGTAAAATTATGCCAATATCTGCAAACAGAAAAAAAGGAATATATTTTAAGCAAACAGATTATAAGAAGTGGAACATCTATCGGTGCATTAATATATGAAGCCGAATATGCTCAAAGCAATGCAGATTTTATACATAAATTCAGTATTTCGTTAAAAGAGGCAAATGAAACTATATATTGGCTTTCACTTTTAAAAGACACAAGTTATTTAGATGTTAATTTATTTAACAGTTTTTATAAAGATTGTGACGAAATTATATGTTTGCTTGTTTCTACAATAAAAACACTAAAACTAAAAAATCCTTAGTTCTTAACTCTTAGTTCTTAACTCTTAATTAAATATATATGGCAATTTTAATGATTTCGCCTGTTTCGTTCGGCTTTAACGCCGAAACAGCAAAAAACAACTATTTTCAAAAAAATGATGAAACACAACCGTCTGAAATTCAACGGCTTGCGTTGGCTGAATTTAATGCAATGGTAGAAAAATTGCGAGCAAAAAACATTGATGTGATTGTGGTTGAAGACACGCTTGACCCGCACACGCCCGATTCCATTTTCCCAAATAACTGGGTCAGTTTTCACGAAAACGGCACGGTGTCGCTTTATCCAATGTTCGCCGAAAATCGCCGCTTGGAACGCCGCGAGGATATTCTAAATCACTTGCAGCAAATCGGTTTTAAGCACAATGAAATTTTTGATTTGACGCATTATGAGCGCGAAAACCGTTTCCTTGAAGGAACGGGGAGTATGGTTTTGGACAGAAAACAAAAAGTGGCTTACGCTGCCATTTCTGAGCGCACTGACGAGCAACTTTTCGAGAAATTTTGCGAAAAATTTGATTATTTCCCCTGCGCTTTTCACGCTTTTCAAACTGTGAAAAATGAGCGTCTGCCAATCTACCACACCAACGTAATGATGTGTGTTGCAGATGATTACGCTGTGCTTTGCCGCGATAGCATTGATAATTTTCAGGATAGAATTTTTGTGCTTGACAGACTTATCGGCACAGAAAAAGAGGTTGTGCTTATTTCTGAAAAGCAGATGCACGCTTTCGCAGGAAATATGTTGCAGGTGGAAAACCAAGACGGCAAAAAATTTCTCGTTATGTCGCAAACTGCCTTCAATTCGCTTGACGATGAACAGATAAAAGAACTGTCGAGTTATAACGAAATTATCTCGGTCGAAATTCCGACAATAGAAAAATATGGCGGCGGCAGTGCGCGCTGTATGATGGCGGAAGTTTTTTAGGAATGTAGAATGTAAAATTTAGAATGTAAAATTGACAAAAAATAAAACCTCAATATCATTAATTTGGAGCAGCATTGACAAATTCGGTGTGCAGGTGCTTGCTTTGCTTGTGGGCGTTTTCACTGCGCGAATGCTTACGCCTGCCGATTTCGGCGTGATTGCCTGCCTCGCAATTTTTCTTGCTTTGAGCAATGTCTTTATTGACAGCGGTTTCACAACAGCCCTTGTCCGCCGTGAAAAAAACACCAACAGCGAATACTCGGCAGTGTTTATTTTCAATATTGTTTTAAGCGTTGCCCTCTATTTAGTTCTCTATTTTTCAGCAGAAAAAATTGCTAATCATTTTCGGCTGCCGCAACTTGTCAGTTTGTCGCGTTTTCTTTTTATTGCTCTGATAATCAATTCTTTTGGTATAATTCAAAATGTGATTTTTACCAAAGAATTAAAATTTAAAGAAATTTCCATCGCCAATATTTTATCTGCAATAGCCTCGCTTTGCGTAACGGTAATTTTGGTTTTGCGCGGCTACACCTATTGGGCAATCGCGTGGCAACAAATGACTTTGGTAGCAGTTAAAGTGCTGTTTTTCTGGATTTTTAGCACTTGGCGACCGTTTCATAAACCCAAATTTTCGGTATTGAAAGAACTTTTTTCGTTCAGTGCATTTTTAATATTTACAAATTTTATAAATATTTTCGTAAAATATATTTATAATCTAAAAATTCCTGTAAAATTTTCCAAAGAAACATTGGGCTTTTATGACCGCGCGAGCAAATTTCAGCAAATACCCGAAACGGTAGTGTCTGGCGCAATAAATTCAGTCGCATATCCGATTGTGGCATCGCTCAACAACGAGCCGCAAAAGCAGTTGCAGTTTTTTCGTAAAATGGTGAGAGTGAATGCTTTTTTGATTTTTCCGATAATGTTCGGACTGATTGGAATAATCGAAAATTTAACCATAATAGTGCTGACAGACAAATGGTTGCCAATGATTCCATATTTCAAAATTTTGTGCGCGGCGGCACTAACCGCCCCATTTCGGTCGCTGTGCCTCAATACTTTGAATGCAATCGGCAAACCCAAACATTATTTTGCTCTCGAACTCATACGAAATTTTTTAACGATAGTTCTGTTTATTTTCTTTTCAAATACTGTTGAACAGATGCTTTGGGGCTTTACAATTTCGATGTTTGCGGCATATATCAGCAATATTTTAGCGGTCGGACACTTTATAAAATACTCAGTTTCAAATCATTTGCGCGATATTTTGCCATACGCCGCCATTTCCGCCGTGATGTGCATTATTGTAACTCTTTTATCAAAAATAAATCTGAATATCTACCTTGTTTTTTCAATTCAAGCGGTTGCAGGCGTAGTTTTTTACATCAGCGTTGCCTATTTGCTCGGCTCACAAGTAATAAAAGATGTGGTGGAACTGTTTAAAAAGAAAAAATAGAAAGATGTTTTTTTGATTTTATCATAAAAAATAATTATCTTCTATATAACAAACCATTCAGGCGGCGATTTTAAGTAGATTATTTAGTTTTTCAAGTGCTTTTTTAGTTGCGGATATTTTCTTTTCAAGTATCTCTTTTTCAGTAATTTGTG
>JAISKN010000243.1 GCA_031260925.1 Prevotellaceae bacterium
GTGTTGACGCGGGCGGCAGCGCTTGCGGAACAAAATAATACGGATAGCGATTTGCGAAAAAAATGGTTACAAATCGCCCAAAACATTCGGATTAAAGACAGAAACGATGTCTATCTCGAATTTGGCGGTGATGATGGAAGCCGTGCAGGCGCCGGATACCAAGGAATCAGGGGATATGCCTATCTGGGTTTTCCCACCTTGGAAACCATGAAGGATTTCTCTGCGAAGAAAGTGAACAAATCATTAGACCAATGCTGGGAACGGAACAAAAAGGGCAAAGGAATGATTACCTTTATCGCCAACTGGTTTGCACTGACCGACGCTTATTGGGGCAGGGCTGAAGAAGCCTACGAAAAATCGAACTATTGCATCACGCAGACCGAGCCGTCGTGTTCCGCGATGGCTGAACAAAACGGCGCCTTGTACTATTTTCTGACGGGCTATGCTTCCTTCACGACGGTGCCCGTGTCTATGGTCTTGCAATCTGTTGACAACGAGATAAAAGTGTTCCCTGCTGTTCCCAAAGTCTTTGCCGACATTGAGTTTTACAACCTTCCGGCAACGGGCGGCATCAAAGTTTCCGGCGTGATGAAAGGCGGCAAAACGCAAAATGTCCGCTTTGAAAAAGAGGGGAAAACATTGCTGGAAGTAAAAGATAAAGACGCTGTTAGCGTAAGATGGATCGGTGACAGATTGGTATTGAATAAAACTAAGAACTAAAAGTTAAAAAAATAGAATGAATAAATCCAACCTTTGCCTGTTGTTGGCATTAATGATTGTCGGCTGTTCTAATGTACAGCCGTCTGAAGAGCAATCGCAGTATATCTTTCCTCTGTAAAAAAACTTTTTTTCATTGCACACGCTTGGAAGCTCGAATATTTCATGTAATTTTGTAGCTTCAATGTAAATTCAAAATGAAAGAAACAGTTAAAAATTGGGTCGAAGACCTGCAAAAAGAGGGGAAAATAAGTTTTTTTCTGACAGAGGTAACAGAACATTTTCCTTTGCAAAGCCAAGCAACTTTGAAAAAGTGGCTGACTCGTTTGGCGAGCAAGGGTAAAATTTGTTCCGTATGGAAAGGCTTTTATGTCATTATCCCTATTGAATATCAAACAAAAGGAATTGTTCCGGATGTTTTTTACATTGACCAGTTAATGAAATTTTTGGGACGCGATTATTTATGTGTCACTTCTTAGTGATGCGTCGTTTTAAAATGGCAGATTAAAATCGAATAAATATGAACGATAAACTAAACACAGGTAAAAACATTGCAATCGCAGGCGGACTGTCGATTATTAGCTTTCTGTCAAAAAAGTATCTGGGCGATTCGTTTGGAAGAGCTTTGAGCGAACAAATAACAAGTTTGGCAACAGGAATTGGCGGAAATCTTTTGTCGCCCGAAATTGAGCGCATTGAAATGCTGAAATTTTGGGAACTGAAAAACAAAAATCCCGACAATTTAAATCACGATTTGGGAAAATTATCGGAACAAGCTTTGAATCTGACTGTAAAAAATGGAATGAAAAAAGCGTATGAAGAAAGTAAAGATAAGGAAGATAACTATATTGGAATTGGTCGAAAATTAACCAAAGAAGAAAATTCGGAAATAGACGCCGCTACTGCAAAATACAGTTTGGAAGTTACCGATAAAGACGCCATTCAGGTGGTAGATTTCGATAACCGCGACAATTCGCTCGGCAAACTGATAGACAAGATAACCAAAGAATTGCCTGAAATTTCCAAAACAAAACCTTATCGTGAATTTTTCCAAAACAAATTTGTGCCATTTTTCCAGATATATTTCGGCGAACTGCTCAAAAACCCCGAATACAACAAAGCGTTAATAGCGTATCAAAGGCAGGTGCAAAACTTGATGTTTGATGCCATTAAAGAACAGAAAAACAATTTACCCGAAAATATTGTCAATGAAATTCAGAAAAAAATCAATGAATTAACTCCCGAAAAGTTAACAAAATTATTTGACGAGGTAAATGAGAAATTAGATAATATCAGCGTTCAGTTGGCAGAAATTCGAGAAATTGTTAAAAACAATACTAAAACTTTGAAAATCCAAACTTTAAGAAGCAGTTATTTGGAATGTGAAAATGGCAAACAAATTCACAGTTTTGATGAACTAAAAGAATACGCTCAAGAAAACAATTATCTGTTTTTCAAATACAAAGAGGGTTGTTTTCACAGCATTGAGGACTTAACCGAAGACGATTTCGGTTATTTTACAGGAGAAATAAAAGTCAATCAATTTTTGATAGAAAAAACGATTGAAGAACTTTGTAAACAAAATATCGGCAATGCAGGCGATGTGCAAAAGAAAATAACCGTGCCCGACTGGACAACTGACTCCGCAGTATGGAAAAAAAGCACAGGAAAAATCATAGATGTATTTAAAGGAATTTTTCCAACGCAGATTAACAACGTTATAACTTGTGGTGATGGCCTTAACAAAAATGCCAACAACGGTATCAAAAATTATGTTGAAATAGCGTTTTGCATTGTCGAACAAATTGTAAA
>JAISKN010000073.1 GCA_031260925.1 Prevotellaceae bacterium
CAAATGTTTTATGATATGCAGCGGCAGGAATAGACATTTATCTGCAATAAAATTTATGACACACACAAACCAATGTATCACAAAGGTTTGTGTGTGTTTTTTTAGGAAAACGTAAAAAAAAAGGAATACAACCTCCCGCGCTACGGCAAGGAATGGAATACAACCCCCCGCGCTACGCGCACCCCCCCTTTTACAAAGGGGGGAGGGTGGGGTACTGCAAAGCAGCAAAAAATATGCAGGTTACTTCGGGGCTGGGCGCGCCCTGCCCTGAAATGCTGGTTACGGATAGAAACTGGGGCTGGGCGCGCCCTGCCCCTACAATGCCGCCCCCACAATGCAGGTTACGAGTAGAGAAAAGGCATTGCCTTTTCTCTACACAAGACAAAAATTGCAAATTCGGACTGTTGCCTGAAAGGCAAATATATTTTAGCCCAATGCAAAGCGTAGCGGCGCGTTGGGAAAACTTTTCAAATTTTGTGCAAATTAGCAAGTTTGCACACTCCCCCTCCTTCGGAGGGGGCTGGGGGGAGGTAAAACAAAGGTTGGTTCAGGGTGATGCCTGCACCAATCACAAAAAAAACAAAACAACGTTCTTTGACATATTGGTTTGTGTGAATGGGAAAAATATTGTACCTTTGTGGTCATAAATACAAATTCTAAAAAACGGAATATTATGGCAACACCTATCAGAATGGCGCCTGTTCTTTACGGCAAAGAAGCGGAATTTTTCTTCGAGCAGTGGGAAAAAATGCGGAACACTCCGCTGCAAAACCCTATAACTCCAGAGGAAAAAAAATCATTTCTTAAACAGATGAAAAGATGCAAAATTTTATGATTAATTTGTCGGAAGATTGTGACACAATAAAACTTTCGCCAGAAAATCTAATGGATTGTTTTGATTGCGGCGACAGTGATTTAAACGATTTTTTCAATCGAGATGCGCTTTTGTTTCAAAATCAGTCGTTGGGACAAACACACTTTATGCGCCACAGGGCAACAGGCAAAATTGTCTGTGCATTTTCTCTGTCGGCAGACAGCGTAAAAACGTTTTTACTGTCTGGCAGCAGAAAGAAAAAGGTAAAGGACTTTATACCGCACAATAAATCGTTGCAATCCTATCCTGCGTTTCTTATTGGGCGTATGGGCGTGGCAACAGAGTTTGGCGGGCAGGGTATTGGCTCACAGTTGTTGAGATATGTACGATTTTTTGCGATGCAAAAATTCCCTGAAATTGCGCGTTTTCTGGTGGTAGATGCCTATAATAAGCCCGAAGTTCTGACTTTTTATCAAAAAAATGACTTTGCATTTCTTTTCACTGATGAAAAGCAGGAACGTGAAAACCTGAAAAAAGGCGCGGATATAGACGAGCCTCTGCATACTCGGCAAATGTTTTATGATATGCAGCGGCAGGAATAGACATTTATCTGCAATAAAATTTATGACACACACAAACCAATGTATCACAAAGGTTTGTGTGTGTTTTTTGTAATAAAACGCACGAAAAAGAGAATATAACCCCCCGCGCTACGGCAAGGAATGGAATACAACCCCCCGCGCTACGCGCACCCCTCTTTTACAAAGGGGGGAGGGTGGGAGGCTGCAATGTTGCACAAAATATGCAGGTTACGTAGGGGCAGGGCGCGCCCTGCCCCTACAATGCCGCCCCAACAATGCAGGTTACGAGTAGAGAAAAGGCATTGCCTTTTCTCTACACAAGACAAATATTGCAAATTCGGACTGTTGCCTGAAAGGCAAATATATTTTAGCCCAATGCGTTAGCGTTGGGAAAAATAGCCCAATGCAAAGCGTAGCGGCGCGTTGGGAAAAAATAGCCCAATGGCAAAGCCTTGGGAGAAATTTGAAAATTTTATTAATATCAATAAAAATATATACCATATATGAAAAGAGCAAAAATTTTATATTTGATTTTATTGCTGGCAAATGGCTTGTCGGCTCAAGTTATCAATTTGAATTTTCCGCATTTTGCAGGAAAAGAGTATGTCTTTGCATTGCTTGCAGCAGACCAGATGCAGCCTGTTCAACAAGGTGTTTTAGATGAAAATGGGCAGGCGGTTATTGTTGTTCCCAAAGAATACGCAAATTATCAGGGAATAGGTTTGTTTCGCTTGACAGAGGGCGGCGGCTTGGATATTATTTTGAATAACGAAAAGGCTTTTACGATTAGTTGCACAGAGCCGATGCCAGATGATGAAAATATTTTTTACATAGGCTCGCAGGAAAATATTTTTTTGGTAAAAAATTATTTGGAGCAGGAAGATATATTGAATAAATACTCTGCTATGCGCTCGGCTTTGGAGGCGTATGATAAAAACAATGCGCTGTACGCTGTTTTTGAAAAAGAAGAAAAACAACAGGAAACATCATATAATATTTTGCAGGGAAATATTGAGCAAAGTAATTATTATGCAGCATTTCTTCGCGGCATTCATAATTTTTTGCGGGGACTTCCCGAACGGCTGGGAGAAAGCAGCAATGAGAAAGTAGAAAATACGATGAATTTTATCACTAAAAAGTTAAACATAAATTGGCTTTATACGAGCAACAGTTGGGATAATTTTTGGGAAGAATGGCTTAATCGCGAGTTGGAAGACGAAAATCAATTATTGTCCGACACAAAAACTGTTTTTTCCATTATTCCGACAGGAAAAATTACAGACGCCTGGTTGAATACAATAGAAACCTTATACACCCGCTACGGCAAAGACTCTCTGCTCAATGCAATGGGCTTGGACAGACTTGTCGGTAAAACAGCACCAGAATTGTATGACGGCACAAAACAGATAATACCGAAAAATGCCATTGTAGTTTTTTACGATTCGGGCTGCGGACATTGCCAAACAGAGATGGAACAGATAAAAAACCATTATCCTCAATTACAATCGCGCGGAATACGAGTAATCAGTGTTGCTGCTGATGCTGACACTGCCGCCTTTGAGGCTTATGCCGACAGTTTTCAGTGGAAAGACAAACTGTGTGATTATCAGGGTTTTGAGGGCAAAAACTTTGTGAATTACGGCATACTTGGCACTCCAACACTGTTTTGGATTGATGGCAATGGAAAAATAGGAGGTCGTTATGCAATGTTGAAAGATATTATAAAACAGATATTATAAAATAGGTACTAAAAAATACATAATTATACGCAAAAATTAAATATTAGTTATGTTTTGGGACAAGGTCGTTGTGAAACGGTCTTGTTTTTTGTTTTGAAAAAAAGTGCTATAAAATTATTAATGTAATACTTTGCGTCTTTGTGCCTTCGCGCCTTTGCGTTCAAAAAATACATTTCTTAACGCAAAGGCGCAAAGACGGAATGCCGCAAAGAAAATATAACATTAATTATTTTACATTACTTACTTTCTGATAAATAAAAAACGGGTGTCATTCCGCGTAGGCGGGAATCCCCTTACTGCATTGTACTAATGGGATTCCCGCCTGCGCGGGAATGACAGGTTATTTCTATACTAATTGTTGTCCTATTGCCATTTGTACCATTGAGGAACTGTTTTTGGCGTTGAATTTTATCAGCAGATTTTGGCGGTAGCCTTTGACGGTAAGCAAACTTAATTTCAACATATCTGCGATTTCAGGATTGGAATAACCGTCTGCAATGAGTTTAATTACCTCTTTTTCACGGGCAGTGAGCAGAACAACTCTCTCTTTTTTATGCTCTTTCAACAACATTTCCGTTTCTTTACAGATATATGTTTCTCCGCTGGCTGCTTCCTGTATGGCTGCGATGATTTCTTCGGGCGATGATTTTTTCAGCACGAACCCGAGTGCGCCATTTTTCAGCGAGCGTTTGGCAATGGAAAATTCATTATGAGAGGTCAGCATAATGATTTTCAAATTGGGATAAAGTTTGATTATGCTGAAACAAAAATCCACTCCGTTGCCGTCTGGCAATTCCACATCTAACAATAATACATCGGGAAGACGGACAGCCAAATTTTCGCTGCAACTCTTCAAGTCATAATAGTTGGCATTCACTTTTGCAACGCCCGACTTGTTTATTATCAGGCGCAAGCCTTCCACAACTATTTTGTGGTCATCACAAATCCATACATCAATCATAGTGGTTAGTTATTAGTTGTTAATTATTAGTTTATTACCTATTTCCCAACGCTAACGCATTGGGCTGAAATATATTTGCCTTTCAGGCAACAGTCGTAAATTGCAATATTACCTGTTACCTATTACCTATTACCTGTTACCTGTTACCTATTACCTGTTACCTATTACCTGTTACCTATTACCTGTTACCTATTACCTGTTACCTCAATATACACTTCTGTTCCTTTGCCTATTGTGGAATTGATATTTATAGTGCCTTTGACGGCAGCGATGCGAGTGCGGATATTTTCCAGCCCCATACCGTAAGATGCCGTTTTAACATCAAACCCGCAGCCGTCATCTTCCACAATAAGCGAAATGCGGTTTGGCTCTTGAAACAACTGTATATAAATATTGTCAGCGTTGGCATATTTTACGGCATTATTTATTAATTCGTGTGCGCAACGGTAAATAAGTACCTCAATACGGTCGTCAAAACGGCTATTATCTCCGAAATAATCAAAATTAGCATTTGGAACAGCCAGACAAAAATCTTCCAGCGAGGTTTTCAGTCCGTCACGGAGCAATGATGCAGGCATTAAATGATGAGCCACGCGGTGCAATTCGTCAATGGACTTGTCAAGCATATTGCGGGCGTTTTGACTGTTTTCTGCATCATTCAGATGAAGTTTGAGAACAGAAAGCATTCCGCCCAGACCATCGTGCAAGTCGCGCGCCAAGCGTGTCCGCTCTGCTGTTTCTGCATCAAGTGCCGATTTAATCGCTATAATTTCATTTTCTTGCTGTAACTGTATTATTTTTTTTTCTGTCAATTTTAGTTTATTGACTGCAAAATGATAACTAATAATGAAAAATATCAATAATGAAAAAAGCAATATTATGCCGATAATACTCAATATAATATACATAGTAATTCTTGGTATTAATAAACGGCATAGCACTATAATAAAAATGGCTGTCATTCCGATAATTATCAGGGAACTCTCTCGCATATTTCAGTTATGTGGTTTTTACTAAATAATTATGTCGCAAAAATACAATGCAAAACTAAATATATTTTTTTATATAAAATACCCCGCAAAAGTGGGGTTTCAAATACCCAACTTTGGTGGGCTTGTGGGGAATTTTGAAACTCTCTACTTTTGCACAGATTTTCTTAACAGGGGAATTGGTAACTACTTTTGCGTGCGTTTTTATTATATCTAATGTCTAATGCGTTTTTATTATCTAATATTAATTTGGTATGAATAAATTTTTAAATATGAATAAAAAAATATATAATTTGTTTGGCAAAATGAAAAGTTTTGCTAAACAAATACAACATCTCTCGCGTGATTTACAAACATTTTCCGAATTACTAAGCACCAACTACTTTTGTCAGAAAAATAACCTTTCTTCAACATATATATTTTCAGAGAATTGTTGTCGTAACACATATAACAATGTGTTGCGTTTTTTTGTGCCGTGTAGATACATAATTATATGGCGTATCTACAAAAATAAAGACTAATCATTATTAAAAAGATATGAATAAAAATTTTTTTTACAAAAAACCGCTGTTTGCGGCATTGCTGCTAATGACGACTGTATTAACGCAGAATGTTTTTGCGCAGGCTTCCGACCCGAGCAATACTATAATGGTCAATACAGGGAAAATGCACATTGCGAACAACAGTTCTACCACTATCAGGGTTGAAGGTGCTGTTAAAATGGCTGCATTGCCGTCTATTCTCTGTAATGGAGAATGGAAAATAAAGGGCAGTTTTTTTGACAATGCAACAACCAATGTTTTTGCAGTCAATAGTGCAGGCAAAACCACATCATCGGGCAAAGTTGTGTTTTTTAATCCAAGCATTGGCAATAAGCGTTTTATTGCGCCGTCAAATGTGGCAGCGGACAAATTTGCTTCTGCCTTTGACAGAGAAAATAACTATGTTGCTTTTCCTAACATTGTAATTAACACCACAGATACCGTTTTTGTACCTGCAAAAATGGCTCTCGATGCGATTTCGATAAAAGACGACATTAGCGGGTCGCACAGCGGCGGCAAACTGCTGCTGGCTTCGGCAGAAGTGAGCGGCAAGGTTTATGATGCCTCGTTGCGCATAACAGGGAGCGGGACTTCGAGCAGCCTTGTTTCTAAAACCGCCGTCATAGTGGAAAAATGGGTAGAAACCTACCGCAGTCTTTCAGGACAGTTGTTTTCTTTTGCCACACCATTTAACAGCACACAGATTGCGGGCTATTTTGCAGGCAACTGGCTGAGAACTCCCTCAAAAGAGGCTAACGGACATTCTGTTTATGTGATGGCAAACAAACCGTCTGACAGCAATGCTTCTATAATTGCAGGCGACCAGTATGTTAATGGCGTGTTTGATGTATTAGTGCCTTCTTTGCCCTATTTTATCAAACCGCGAATAACCAATTTTAATTATGAGGCACTTGTTGAAGCCAACGGCTTGAATATTACATACGGAGATGATATTCCCTTAGCGCCCGTAAGTGTGTATAACAAAAATAAGTTTGTCTTTAACGGCGATGTATATGGTGTTGTATCAACCGAAGAGCAGTTGTTTGCAGATAACGTGCTGTTTTCGCACACCTTTACAGGTGGCACGGCGTCTGCTACGATAAACTGGGTGATTGGCAATTCCTACACAAGTGCAATATCTGTTGATTCTCTCAAAAAAAGGTTACAGGCAGAAACTGCTAAAGGAGCAGGTTTGGGAGTGCAGTTTGCAGATGTGCTGTATGTTTTTCCTGCTGGCTCGCCGTCATTTATGCCGATTGACATTGCAAGCCCAGCCCCAATTTTGCTTGGCGATTTCAAAGAAATTCCTGCAATGAGCGTTTTTATGATAAGAATAAAAAAAGGTTCAACTTTACCGACAAAAACTTTTACTCTCGGCAAAGATTTGATTGTACACAGCAATCTGCAAAATAATTTCGGCAGCGGTGCTGTTACGCCTGCTCCTGCGCCAAGCCGCGTTCAACGTATTATATCAAATACAGAAAATTCGAGTTTGAGCAATCAGGTAATTTTTAATGCTGCCGATGCCGAAAATGATAATGTGTTTGACCGCGCCGCTATTGGACTTCGTGCAAATGCTCTTTTGGGTAATGACGACTACGATTATTCAAAAATACCTGGCAGCGGAGACGGTTTTCAACTTTACACCGTGCGCGGCGACCAGTTAACATCGCAACTTGCAATAAATGGATTGCCGCTTGATGCCGACTCTGCACTGATGTATTTCAGCCCGACTTTCAAGGCGGAAAGTATGCAGATAGAACTATCGGTGCAAGGCAAAGAAACGCTGACCTCAGAAGATTTTTGGCTGGAAGATTTGCAAACAGGCGGCACACACCGTTTTACAGGAGACGAGCCGTATTATTTTACCTCATATTCTGACGATGACCCAGCCCGTTTTGTGGTGCATTTCAAAGCCCCTTCCGTTGTTACGAGAGACGAGCCGATAGCAGACGGCAGCAATTTGTTGCTTTACAGCGTGAATAAACAGGTTTTCATTGAAAATCTTTTGCAGTCGGATTTAGGCACAGATGCCAATATTTACGATGTAGCAGGCAAATTGATTGATACTTTCAAAGTAAATCAATTTCCAAAAATGGTTTATAATACGCATAATTTGATACAGGGTGTTTATCTTGTCCGCTTGCATGGCGTTGCAGACAGAGCAAAAACTTTAAAAATGATAATAAAATAACAGCCCCTCCCCAGTCCTCCCCTCAGGGGAGGAGCGGGTATTGCAAATAGAGACATAATTTGCAATGCGCCCACTCCCCCTCTCCTTGTGGAGAGGGGGTTGGGGGGAGAGGCTAAAAAAAATTAAAAAATTAAAAAAAATTTATATGAAAAAATATTTCGTTTTAATGTTTTTGGCAGCGTTGAGTTTTAGCAGCTCAACATTGAAGGCAAACAGTGCTAAACAACTTAACCCGTTTGATGAATATAATTTTCAACAGACCGAAACTCCACTGCCGAGCAGTGAAGCCAATCCTTTTTTGAAAAG
Source organism: Prevotellaceae bacterium (assembly GCA_031260925.1). Taxonomy (GTDB): domain Bacteria; phylum Bacteroidota; class Bacteroidia; order Bacteroidales; family Paludibacteraceae; genus F0058. Next base: position 8,127 of record JAISKN010000073.1, read on the forward strand.
CAACGACTATTTTTATCAGGGAGCGCAACTGCGTGACAGTGAAGACGGATTTGCCACTGGTGCCGACAATGACGATGATTGTGCGTATGTAGATGGCTGTGCTATCGGAAACGGCGTCGGCATATTGGTTTTGCTGATAGCGGCGTATAGTGCGCTTCTGTTTATACGCAAAAAGCAATCTGCACCCAGACAAAAGGAATTTTATTATTACGATTAAAAAATAAAAAAATAAAGATTTTATATGAAAAAAAATGTAATTATGGCGGTTGCAATACTGCTGATAACAAACCTTGCGTTTCTCAATGCGCAGGTAACCATCGGGAAAGATAAAGCGCCAGAAAACTTTTCGGTGCTGGAACTGGTGTCTGCCAGCAGCAACATTGGCGGGTTGCGCTTGCCGCAACTTGACGGCATTCAACGCACCACGCTGGAAAACACCTTTAAGAATAATCTACCATTAAATGAGCAGGCAAAAGGCTTGACCATTTTTAATACAGAAACAAAATGCGTTGAAACTTGGAACGGTACGTTTTGGATTTCTATGTGCGCTCCCGAAACTCTTATTGTCGCTATTCCACCCGAAAAGGGCGGCGACACTTGGGGTAATGCCAAATGGATAGGCGCATTTTGGAAAGACAACCAAACAGGCGAGCGTATTGTCGCATCTAAGAACAGTTCCCCTTGGTCTGTTGAGGTAGATGACCCAAGCGGTACTGGTTTTTGGCTAACTCTTGACGACAACGGCGGTACTGACCCTGCTCTTTGGACTAACAATCCCCACGATGCTGAAAACTACCAACTGCCTACTACGCGAAGAACAACAATTCTTGATAAAACAGGCGATATTCTTTTCCGTATCGGCGTTACAGGTACAGATACCCGCACTCCAAGTTCGGCTTTCAAATATCCTGACAACAGTTACGGCAAACCCCCTCGTTACGCTACTATTACGCTGACTGTTGGCGGTACTCCTTACAAACTCTATTGCAGACAAGGCGAGGCGGCGGATTTCGTATTTACTACAACAGATGATTACAACGACCCTAATCATACTGCTACCAACCCTCATCCGCGTTCTCTTGCGAAAAAGTTTTCGCCTTACAACCTTACGGGTGTTGAATTGAACGAAACCGATAAACTGGCTTATTCTGTTGGTGTAAGAGGTGGCAGTTTTGTTAATTTTCCCACCAAAGCGGGGGCATTCTTTCAATGGGCTATGCCTGCTGGTAATAACCCTACTTACGCTTACCACCCAACACAACCTGCAACTACAGTGCCTTGGAGTGCAGTTTATTACACATCTGTTTATTGGGAGACTATCAGTGCTACACAGGAAACTTGTCCTAATGGTTGGCGGCGACCTAACGACGGCATTACTAATAATATGGCGGTAACGCCAACCAACCTTACCACAAATTACACTGCCAATAATATTTATAACAGTGAAATGCGTCAATCTTTGTACGCTGTTCCTAAAAACGGTACTAATTCTATGACTGAAACTACTGGTCGCGCCTATGGTTACTATGCTGACGGTTACTTCGACCGCCGCCCAATAGTAACTGGGCTTGGCTCTTCCCCTATAGATAATTGTGCTGTTTCTTGCGATACCAGAAATGTTGCTTATTGGGGTATATTGTTTTTCAATGCCGCTAACGGTAATCGTTCTCTTTTTATGCCTACTGCAGGTAGCCGCGGAGTTACCGATGGTACTTTATCCGCCGTAGGGTCTTATGGCTACTATTGGAGTAGTTCGGCTAAAGATACGTCTGTTGCTTGGACTTTGAACTTCTACCATGGTGGTGCCGTCTGGAATTCAGATTATTTAGGTCGCGCCACCGGTTTATCGGTGCGCTGTGTTTCAGAATAGTGTCTGAATCAGGATTTTCAAGATTGAATGATTAACAGGATTGTCTTAATCTCATTAATCAAAAAAAATCATATTAAAATCAAAGTTCAGACAAAAAATGAAAAATATAAGCCCCCGCGCTTTGCGCCCCCACCTTTTACAAATGGGGGAGGGTGGGATGCCGCAATACAGCTAGAATTTAGCCCAATGGCAACGCCTTGGGGAGAAAACAGCCAAATGGCAAAGCGCAGCGACGCGTTGGGGAAACTGAAAGCGTGAGGGGAAAAAGCATCAAACACCCCACCCCGACCCTCCCCACAGGGGAGGGAGTGTGGCACTCTTCAAATCTTGTGCAAATTAGCAATGCAGGCACTCCCTCCCCTGCGGGGAGGGTCGGGGTGGGGTAAAAAAACAAAGATTGGTGCAGGTTGGCTCTTGCACCAATCACAAAAAAACAAAAATAATGGATTGCTTCGGAATACCTCGCAATGACGTACTACCGTTGATTATTAGACTTCCGTCATTGCGAGGTATTCCGAAGCAATCCAGAAAAAATGAAACGTACGGAAAAACAGTCAGAACCAGGATTTTGTTTTAATCAAAAAAATCCTAAAATCCTGTAAATCCTGATTCAGACAAAAAATTTATAAATGAAACATATTCTTTTAATATTAACTCTTTTTAGCAGTCTTTGCCTTTCGGCGCAGAGCCTGCCGTCTCCTGTGGAAAGTTATGCGCTGCTTCGCATCAAAAACTTTCTGAGCGATTTTGGCACTCTTGCAGGCGCAGGCTTGCAGCCTGTGCCTACGCAGCAGCAGGCGGAGTTAATCAGTTTCATCAACGAAGATTTGAATATGGACGTGCTTGCCGCGAGCGGCTACTGGAATCACGTGATTTCGGCAGCATTTGACCTGTTCCCCGACAAAAAAGATTTTGCGGGTGCAATGGTCAGAAATCTGAAACGCACCAAGTCGCCGCAGGTTTTTGAGCAGTTGTCAAACGACCTTATCACGATTTGCGAACAGTACGGCTGGGCAGATGCAGAAGACATCATCGTTGCTTATCTGCAATCTTCCGGCAAAATAACCAATCCGCAAGGCAAAATGCTTGCCGCCTTTGAGCAGAGTAAAACCAAGCCAGGAAACACTGCTTTTGCGATAGAGGGCATTGATAATTTGCGGAACAGTCTCTTAATTTTTTATGATTCTGGCTGCGACCATTGTCAAGCAGAGATAGCAGCGGTAAAAAAGCATTATGCCGAGTTTCAATCGCAGGGGATACGGGTTATCAGCATTGCCGCCGACAAAGACAGTGCCGAATTTACAACTTATGCCGACACTTTTCCTTGGAAAGACAAACTCTGTGATTTTCAGGGTTTTAGCGGCAAAAACTTTGTCAATTACGCCGTTATCGGCACGCCAACGCTGTTTCGCATTGACGAAAATGGAAAAATCGTTGGGCGTTATGCAATGCTGAAAGAGATTATAAAATAGAAATTGAAAAAAGTTAGATTTATAATATTATTTATTGGTTGATTTTATTATTACATAGATAGAAAAGTGTGTTGTGAAACAAATTTTTCTGTTCTTATAAAACGTAAAATTTATTTTAATACTATTTATTTGAATATACGCAAAATTTAAATATTAGTTATGTTTTGGGACAAGGTCGTTGTGAAACGGTCTTGTTTTTTGTTTTGAAAAAAAAATATTCTAAAAAATTTGTTCAATTAAAAATAAATGTATAATTTTGACGCGCAATTTTTAAAGCAATTTTATTATTATTTAAACAAAATCTTATGGCACTAAACAAAGTATTTCTTATTGGAAATGTAGGCAGAGACCCCGAAATTCATTATTTTGACACAAACTCTCGCAAAGCAAGTTTTACATTGGCAACTACCGACAGAGGCTTTACACGTCAAGACGGTACGGTTGTCCCAGACAGAACCGAATGGCACAATATCGTTTTGTGGCGCGGTTTGGCAGAAATAGCGGAAAAATATATCCGCAAAGGCAGCAAAGTCTTTATTGAAGGCAAAGTAACAACGCGCTCTTATGAAGACAAGACAGGAATTAAACGTTATGTTACGGAAATTGTTGGTGAAAATCTCGAACTTTTGGACAAACGTCCAACAGGAGAAAATAGCGAAAATGGCGCACCTGCTCAACAAGGCGGTTATACGCCGAATTACGCACCGCAAAATCAATATTCTGCACCTGTTGCACCAGTTTATACAGCACCTGTTCCTGTTGCGCCCGAAGAGCCGATTGCCGCGCCCGAAGGCACAGACGATTTGCCGTTTTAATTTTAATGTAGAATTATAATGTAAAAAATTCCTAAACGTTTATGTTTAGGAATTTTTTTTGGAATAGTTAAATAACATAATATCTATATTTAGTTACTAATACCAAACAATGAAATAAACAGGGTATAAAATAAAAATACCTGTCATTCCCGCGCAGGCGGGAATCCCCTCTTTTTATTTTAGTAAGGAGATTCCCGCCTGCGCGGGAATGACACCTTTAGGCTTATTTAAGTACCTAATTCATCAAACTTATTTTACAGCCTTAAAACTAAGGTCTAAACTTTTGATAGAGTGGGTGAGTGCGCCGACAGAGATAAAATCTACTCCGCATTCGGCATAATCCCGTAATGTTTCTTTGGTAATGCCGCCCGAAGACTCTGTTTCGTAGCGGTGATTGATAATTTCTACGGCGCGTTTGGTGTCGTCAATGTTGAAATTGTCGAGCATAATTCTATCTACGCCGCCATGATTTAGCACCTGATTGATTTCGTCAAAATTTCTTACTTCGATTTCAATTTTCAGGTCTTTGCTGTTTTCTTTGAGATAATTTTTTGTTCTATCGATTGCCTGCGCTATTCCGCCTGCAAAATCAACGTGGTTGTCTTTGAGCAAAATCATATCATAAAGTCCGATACGGTGGTTCATTCCGCCGCCGATTTTTACTGCCTCTTTTTCGAGCAAACGCAGTCCGGGAGTGGTTTTGCGCGTGTCAAGCACGTTGGTAGAAGTGCCTTCGAGCAGTTTGACATATTCGCGGGTGCGCGTTGCGATGCCGCTCATTCGCTGCATAACATTGAGCATCAGGCGTTCCGTTTGCAGCAACGACTGGATTTTTCCCTCGACTTCAAAGGCGATGTCGCCGATTTTTACATTGTCGCCGTCTTGCAGAAACTGCGTGATTTTCAAATCTTTGTCAAAAGTGTGAAAAATAATTTTAGCAACCTCAATGCCTGCGATTACGCCGTTTTCTTTAACTATGAGGCGGGATTTCCCGATTGCATTTTCAGGAATGCAACTTAAAGTAGTGTGGTCGCCATCGCCAATATCTTCTGCAAACCATTGATTTACAAGCGTTTCAAATTCAGTTGAGTTATACATCGCTGTTTTCATTCGTGATTTTTATTTGAATGATAAGATTGTTTTTTAATACGACAAAGATACGAAAAAAATCTTTTTCCGTATTTAATAAATATGTTAAATATTGTAAATTGCTGCGTTCTTCGCTATTTAAGCGTGTAATTTTCAGCATTTTTTTACCTTCGCAAAATTTATTTAACACATTTTTCGCCTGCGTTTTTGCTACAATATTTGAGGAGTTATTGGGTAAAATGATTTCTGCCCGCTCGCTGAAATAGGGCAAAATTTGCCCGAAATCTGCCTGCAAAAAAGATTTTTCCACTAAATTTGATATTTTGCTGCTGCTTTGGGCAGCAACATCAGAACAACTGATGAAAGCAAGAAATAGAAATGCACAATATTTAATTACAATATTCTTTTTGTTGCGCAAAAAAGAATTTATTGTGCCAAATATTTGTTTGACAATTAAACCTAACTTTTTCATTTTACCTTAAATTTTTCAAAAAACGTTATCTTTGACTTGAAAAAAATAAAAAGGTTTAATTTTTTAGAAAATATTTTTTATTTTTTTAATATTTTGTTTTTTCATAAAAAAATACGAACTTTGGCATTTGAAAAATTAAGATAATACTTGCCGCTTAATATACAAATAAAATAGAAAATAAGCAGAGAATATGCTAATTATGAAATGTGCCGTCAGGCACTAAATATTGGTAGAAATATGTTTAATATAACCGACAGCGTGCCGTAGGTACGCAATATAAATCATATTTAGTGCCTAACGGCACAAAGAATTGGGGGTAAATCATTTTTTCTACCAACATAATGTGCCTAACGGCACAAAAAACGCTAAAATATAGAATTTAAACCTAATTAAAAATAAGAATTATTCGCGTATTCGTGCTAAAAAATATAAAAAATGAAATTGAAAATTATTTTTTTAGGAAAAACTTTTTCAAAAAATATCAGTGAAATTTACGATGAATATTTCGGCAAAATCAAGCAATATTGCACGCTTGAAATTGCCGTAATTCCTGCGTTGAAAAACACTAAAAATATGCCGATTGACGTGCAGCGGCATTTGGAAGGGAAAGAAATTTTGCAAGCCGTAAATTCTGATGATTTTCTTGTGCTTTTAGACGATAAGGGCAAAGATTTTACTTCAATAGAATTTGCACAATGGATTGATAAACAGCAATTTAACACTAAAAAAATAACTTTTGTAATTGGCGGCGCGTATGGTTTTTCGACAGAGGTTTATGAGCGTAAAAATTTTATGATTTCGCTCTCAAAAATGACGTTTTCGCATCAGATTGTCAGGGCAATTTTTGCCGAACAAATCTATCGCGCAATGACAATTTTACGAGGAGAGCCTTATCATCACGAGGAAACACTTTATTCAATTAAGAATTAAAAATTATGAATTAAGAATTAATGCAAAATGGGATACCTCAATTTTGAAATTTTGAAATCTGAAATTAAAATATATGAGAAAGCGAAGAAGAAATAGAAATTTTTTTATCAGAATAGCCATTTTTTTGATTTTAGGAACGTTGAGTGTTGCGGCAGATTTTGTGTCGTTTATGCTTAGGGACAATGTGCCTGTACAACATTTTAACTCGGTGCTGCACAAAAAAGAGGCGATTGCTCAAAAAAATCTGCAACTTATGAAACAAGACGTTTTAGATGCGGCAGAGAATGAGAAAGACTTTTTTTCTACAATAGATTTTCAGAAATTATCGGAAGACGACATTTTTTATTATGTGATTGAAAATGAAAAATTGATTTTTTGGTCTGATAACCGCTTGGATATTAACCTGTTAGACGCTTCTAATTTGCAAAACAACTCTTTTGTAGATTTGCGCAACGCTTCGTGTTTGCTGAAATGCGACACAGTTGAGCAGCAAACCATTCTCGCGCTGATAAAAATCAAAAACAAATTTGACGTTACCAACAAATATATTTCAAATAATTTTGCCGAAGATTTTACTCACAAAAGAAACCTCTCAATTAATCCTTACAACAAAGAGAGCGAGTATCAGGTAAAAACGCAAGACGGCACTTTTCTATTTTCGCTCGAAGTGGCAAGCCACGAAAAACGCGATAATTTATGGCTGCTAATTTCATTTATCTTCTTTTTTCTCACATTATTATCTTATTGCAACCTTTTTTATAACCTTGATTTGGTTTTCAGCAAGCGGCTTTTTGAGATGAAAAACTTTGTTTTTATTTCGATTGCATTTCTTGCTGCGCCAGTATTGCTGCTTGTTTTTAAACTGCCAACCTCAATTTTTTATAACAATCTTTTTAACCCGATTTATTATTCTGGAGTTTTTTATTCGCTTGGGCATCTGGTAACTTTTTCGTTGCTATTTACCACTATTTGCTTTACTTTTTATATCAAAGTAAATTTCAGTTTTAATGGCAACAAAAAGATTTTATGTTGGGTGCTTTGCACTGCTTTTGCCATTCTTTTATTTCTGCTAATCAGGACAATAGACGATATTATCTACAATTCTACATTTGATATTCTTGTTTTTCAGTTAGACGGAAAATATACAAAATATTCGTTTTATTCGCTGCTTGCTGTTATTGCAGTTTTTTTAAGTCTTATCTATGTTGCCCGCCGCATTTTGTTTGAAATACGGCGAACGGAGAGTTTGAAATATGTGCTTTTGGTGGAATTTGTTGTTTCGCTTGTTGGTTTTTTGCTGTTTTTAGCCTTCAAAGTTTCGCACGGCGCATTGATTGCAGGCGCGTTTTTCAGCATTCTTATTGCGGTAAATATTTTGAGTTATGTTGAAAAAAGTATTAGTTCTGTCATCTCAATTTTAATATTTTCCTATTTTATATCAATATTTTTTGTCTATTATGCGTTTCAAAAACATATGGACAATCAATATAAAGTTGCACATTTGATATCCGAAAATCTCATTGCCGACAAGCAAGGTCTGTTTGAGCCGCAGAACGAAAATATGACAAATTACATAACTAATTTTGACGATTTGGTTTCTGTTGACAGAAATATCAGCGATTATGTTCTCAATAAAAAGACTTTGACCAATAACACAAATATTTTGCGGTATATTCAAAAATATTGCTTAAATGATTTGATTTATAGCATTTATGACGTGAAATTACAGATTTTGCCGTCAAATTCTGCTGCTATTAAAGATTATCAAAAGCAAATTTCGCTTGGAAATTTCACGCAAATTTCGCCGCACGTTGTACAAAATACGCAGATAAACGAATCTTTGGTCTATTTCGGCATTTTTTATTATACCGAAAACAGCAATAATAACACGCTTGTTATCAGAATTGAGAAAAAAATAAATTCATTTGAGGCGTACAGTTTGCCTGACGATATTTTTGAAAACAGCGTTCAAGAGCAAATTTATTCCTATGCAGTTTATCGGCAGCATCATCTTGTGCATAAAAGCGGAACTTATCCGTATCCGATGATTGACAGAATTATTGGCAATTCCAAATTGCTGTTTTTGAATGATAATACTCACTATATTTTCAGGTATTCAGACGATACAGAAATTGTTGTAAGTTGTAAATGGTTTGGTTCTACCAAAACATTTGTTCTGAATTTTACTTATATTGCTCTCGCTTTTGTGCTTGTGATACTGCTGCTTGTGGCATTTTTTCAGGTAAAAGGCAAGCCGTCAAAAAGTATTACGAGCAGCCTTCAAAATACTTTTTTATATACAATTTTGGTGGCACTTGCGGTGGTTTTAATGTCGCTTTTTTACGTTGTTTATATTGAATATACGCGAGTTTTTATGTTTAATCTTGATGCAAAACTCAAATATATTTCAACGGAACTTAATAATGAAAATCAAAATAATCCCGAAAAAGAAGAGTTGTTGGATTTTGTAGATTTGCTTTCAAAAAAATATGACGTAGATGTAAATCTGTACAGTGCGGAAGGCGAACTGATAACTTCTACGCGCCCTTACGTTTTCTCAAACGGCTTTTCGTCAAATCTGATAAATTCGGAATATTTTTTCGGCTCTACAAGCAGCAAAATACAGATAGAAGAAAGTCTTGGGACATTGAAATACAACTGCGCTTTCAGTCCAATTTATGATAAATTTGGCGAAATATGGGCTTATGTCAAAATTGTTTTCTTCCTGTCAAACAGTCTGGTGTGGTCGGATATTTTGATTTTTATGGCGATTGTTATTAATGTTTTTTTTGTAATTTTTATTATTGCACTTTTCATACTTTTTTGGTCTAACAGACGTATTAATGCCACTGTTGCTAAATTTGAAAACAGTATGAAATTAATTTCTTTTGTAAAAAAGAATGAAAAAATAAATATCAAAGAGGCGCAAACGATTGATGAAGTCGATAAACTTGTGAAGCAATACAACGCAATGGTTGATGAAATTGATGCGAGCGCGCGGCTTTTGGCGCAAAATGAGCGTGAAAATGCGTGGCGCGAAATGGCGCAGCAAGTGGCGCACGAAATCAAAAATCCGCTCACGCCGATGAGGCTTTCAATTCAGCAACTGCTGCGTTTGAAAGAAAAAAACTCGCCAATGTTTGAAGAAAATTTCAAAAAAATGTCGAAAGTCTTGATTGAACAGATTGACGATATGGCAAAAATTGCTAACTCGTTCTCAAATTTTTCCAAAATCGGCACGGCATCTATGACAAACGTTGATTTAATCGACAGACTTATATCTGTGGTGGAACTTTTTAAAAACAATGATAAAAATGTGAAAATTTCGTTTAACAGCACAATGGCTGAGGCTATTGTTAAAACCAACAGTACGCAAATAATCGAAGTTTTTAATAATCTTGTAAAAAATGCTATTCAGGCGATACCAGACGGCAAAAAAGGGGAAATTGAAATTATTATACGCCAAAACGCCAACAATGTAGAAATTGCAGTAAAAGACAATGGCTGCGGTATTGATAAAGAGGCGCAGGGCGACATTTTTACGCCGCATTTTTCTACCAAAACTCACGGTTCAGGCTTGGGTTTGAGCATCGCAAAAAACATTGTTGAAGCCTCGCACGGCAAAATCTGGTTTGAAACAAAAATAAATCACGGCACAACGTTTTTTGTACGGTTGCCGCTTGTTGAAACTAAAAGTTAAGAACTAAGAACTAAAAATTTACAATTTAAAAAATATGTTTTATCTAATCTTATCAATTTTTATTTTAGATTTTCTTTTTGAAAGAACTTTATCTTTTTTGAGCATTAAAAATTCCAAAAAGCCAATTCCTGCGCTTTTGAGCGATATTTACGACTGGAAAAAATATGCGCGGCAACAGTCTTATTTCCGCGTAAATTCGCGTTTTGGAATGCTCACAAGCAGTTTTTCGTTTCTTGTGATGCTGCTGATGCTGCTTTTGGGCGGTTTCGGCTGGCTTGACGGCGTTATACAGAGTTGGCATTTGTCGGAAATCGTTACCGCGCTCCTGTTTTTCGGCATTCTCTTTTTGGCAAACGATATTTTGTCGTTGCCATTTGATATCTACGACACATTTATAATTGAGCAAAAGTTTGGTTTCAACCGCGCTACGCCGAAAATTTTTGCGCTTGACAGGCTGAAAAACTATCTGTTAATCGCTGTTATCGGCGGCGTTCTTTTTTCGCTCATTATTTTTCTTTATCAACTGACGGAAAATTATTTTTGGCTGCTCGCGTTTGGCGCAGTAACGGTTTTCGGTTTGTTTATGAGTTTTTTCTATTCCGATATAATTGTGCCGATTTTCAACAAACAAACGCCGTTGCCAGAAGGCGAACTTCGGACTGAAATTGAAAAATTTGCGCAAAAAGTCGGTTTTGGGTTGAAAAATATTTACCTCATTGACGGCTCAAAGCGTTCTACAAAAGCAAATGCCTATTTTACAGGCTTTGGCGGCAAAAAACGAATTGTGCTGTACGACACTTTGCTCGACAAAATGACAACGCAGGAGATTGTCGCCGTACTTTCGCACGAAATTGGACACTACAAAAACCGACACACAATTAAAGGAATGTTGGTGTCGCTGCCGTCAAATTTGCTGCTGTTTTTCCTTTTGGGCTTGATTCTCAAAAGCGATTTATTCGCGCAGGCTTTGGGCGGAAGAGAGGCAAATTTTGAACTCAACATTCTGGCTTTCAGCATTTTATACACGCCAATTTCGATGTTGATTGACTTAATCGGCAACATTTTTTCACGCAGGCACGAATATGAGGCGGACAATTTTGCAAAAAATTACGGCTTTGCGCCCGCGCTTATAAGTTCGCTCAAAAAACTGTCAGAAACTTCGTTAAGCAATCTCACGCCGCATTCGTTGGTAGTGTTTTTCAGATATTCACACCCGACTTTGGCGCAGAGAGTAGAGAATTTAAGTAGTGAAAAATAATCACTAAAAAATACAATAAAATTTGTAAAAATACGTTTAAGAAACATTGATAAAACATTTGCAATTACCTATTTTGTGTTAAATATAGTTAAATAGTAAAAAATTTATTTAATTATAAAAAAATTGTTGTTTTAATCAATGGAATTAATTACTTTTGCTGCTTGTAATTTGTACGCTGCTCTGTTCTTGATTTTTAGGCTTTAATAAAGAGTTTTGCGGTTAAGTTATAAATATTTTCAGTCAAAAAATACCAAAATACACCAAAATAACGTAACAATAAAAAATTGTTGTAAAAGATTAAAATTATGAACACGAGTAAAACCTTAATCAAAATTGCAATGGTTGCATTGCTGATTATTAACTCATTAGCGGCTCAAGGTCAGGCGTATAACAATAAATATTACCTGAGTTTTTGGGGTGCGGGCGGCTATGCAAGCATTTTGCATAGAGAAATTCCGTATGTTCAAGCGCAAGGCGGACCGGGTGCGCTGCTTGGCGTGGGCTTTGAATACAATCACAATCGCTTTGTTATCACTTTCGGCGCAGAGTTTGATTGGAAAAACTCCACATCAAAATATCTGGAACATTCTATTTATGTAGGCAAAATCTATGACAGCGCAACAGGAAATCTAATGATAAATGCTGATGGAAGTCCTAACCCTAATTTGCCCGCCATTGGAAAACCCGTATTGGCAGGTGGCTTTAAAGATTCAGAAGACCCAGATGGCGCCCCAGGGTTTCCTGATAAGTTTGTAATGAAATATAAATTTGACAAAGCAAAAGACGTTTATAATGTCGGCTATGTGAATATTCCATTGCTTATGGGCGCAAAATTTGATAATGGTTTTTATTTTCTGCTTGGCGGAAAATTCGGTTTAAATATGTTTGCAAAGGCTGTTTCAAGTACAACTGACTATGCAACTACGGCAATATACCCTGAATTTATTGACGAGTTTGGAAATATGTTTGAGTATTCTCTTGCCAGCGGTATTTCAGCAACCGATAAAACAACATTTCGCTTAGGTTATAATATTGCAGCATCTGCCGAAATAGGCAAAACATATTTTTTCAATAAAAAAAGCCGTTGGCAATACAGACTTGCGCTTTTTGCTGATTATGGTTTGTTAAATGTAAATTTGCCAAACAATGTTTCCTATATAAATACAGACGGAAACTTTATCGGCATTCAACCAGGCGGAGATATTGACCCAAAGGATGTGCGCCTTAACAGTATTCTCACTTCATATCAGGCTTATAATCAGCAACTTGATGCAAACGGCGACTTGCAACCTATGTTGAATTCTCCGCGTTCGGTAAATCCTCTTTTGGTCGGCATAAAATTTACTCTCCTGTTTGATTTGGGCAACAAAGAACCTTGTAACTGTTTGCCTGAATACAAGTCAAAATGGACAACAAGCGGACGGCAACGTACATCTTACATAAAAAAATACAGAACACCGTCAAGTTCAATGGGTTACAAAAAATAATATTTTATGTTTAAAAAAATAAAAATATTTTTAGGCGTTATCTGTTTAACATTAACAGTTACTTCCTGCGAAAAGATAACAGGTATTTTATTTGAAACACCCTCAACATATCTTGCCGTTGGCGAAGAATATGCCTTAGATATAACAATATCGCCAAAGAGCGCAACGGGCAAAGGCATTGTTTGGAGCAGCAGCGACAACAGTAAGGTTTCCGTATCAAACAAAGGAGTTGTAAAAGGACTTGCCGTTGGAACATCTATTATTACTGCAAGAATAAAAGATTACACTGCAACTTGTACGATTACGGTTTATGAACTTTCAACATCAGATGACGGCGTTGAAATAGACGGAGTTGTTTGGGCGACACGCAATATAGATGCACCGAATACTTTTGCTGCTAAACCAGAAAGCGCGGGCAAATTCTACCAATTTAATAAAAATGTTGCTTGGAGCAGTACAGACCCTTTGACAGCCTCAAACGGAGCAGTTGTTTGGGACAATGTGATTATAAACTTTAATACTTGGCAGGCGGAAAATGAAGTTAGCCCTGACGGCTGGCGTGTTCCTTCGCTTGACCAAATTAAAAGTTTGCTTGGCACACCGCATAGATTAACAAAAATTAATGGAATATTTGGGCAAATGTTTGGCAATGAAAATAAAACTATATTTTTGCCAGCCGTTGGGTTTCGTTATGAGACAGACGGCACGCTCTATTATTCAGGAGAGGCAGGCGGTTATTGGGCTAACGAAAGAAGTGGAACTAGTGCTGCTTGTTATCTATATTTTGGCAGCAATGAAACAGATTGGTATTATCGAACACAAACAAACGGCTATTCTGTCCGCAGCGTAAAAAAATAAAATTTTGAAACCCCTTGCAAAAAAGGGGTTTTTATTTGAAATAATGCAATAAAAATTTATGATTACCACTTTAATATTTGATTTCGGCGGTGTCCTTATCAATCTGAATAAGGAAAAAGCGTTGAGAAATTTTGAAAAAATCGGTTTGCGGGAAACTGCTGAAATGCTTGACAACTATTTCCCTGTTGATATATTTTTACAACTTGAAATCAGCGCAATTTCCAATGATGAATTTTTAGAACATTTGCAATCGCTTTCAACCGAAAATCCTGCAAAAGAGCAGATTAGAGATGCCTTTTTATCGTTTTTAGACGATATTCCAACAGAAAAATTAGAGTTGTTGCTCGAACTCAAAAAACGTTACCGAATTTTGATGTTAAGCAACACAAATGCTATTCATTTCCCGTATTGTGCTGCAACAAGATTTTCGTATAACAATCACACTATCAATGATTTTTTTGATAAATGCTATCTCTCTTATGAGTTGAAAACGGCAAAGCCGCACCGCGAAATTTTTGATATTCTGCTAAAAACCGAAAATGTCAAGCCCGAAAACTGCCTCTTTTTTGACGACAGCCAACAAAACCTCGATGCCGCACAGGCATTAGGCATTAACACTCAATTAGTTGAGCCTTTTTCAGATTTAAGAAAATATTGCATTTTATCTAATTTGATTTAGTTAAAAATGCCAATTTAACGAAATGTATTTCGTCAAATACATCAATCTAACGAAATGTATTTAGTTAAATCAAGCAATCTAACGAAATGTATTTAGTTAAATAATGTTATTTAACGAAATGTATTTCGTAAAAAAGTTGTACCTTTGCAAAAAAATTATTTGATATGGAAAGTGCAATATTAAGACAAAATCCTCATTGGCAAGGCAAGCCCTTTCAGAATTTGTACCAAAGAGGTATATTTGCAAGTGTGAAAAACAACTTGCAGGTAAGGCATATTCAGGTGCTTACGGGCATAAGGCGCAGCGGTAAATCAACTATTTTTCGTATGCTTGCCAACGAATTGATGAAAAAAACGAGTCCAAAATCAATTTTGATGTTGAATATGGACGACCCATTGTATTATGATGTTTGGGAAAATGCGGGCGCATTTTACGTCCTTATTGAACGTGCTGAAAAATTAACAGGTGAAAAAGTGCAATACCTTTTTTTAGACGAAGTTCAGGTTGTAAAAAGGTGGGAAAATTTCGTAAAAAGCGCGTACGACAGCGAAATTTTTAAAAAAATTTTTGTTACAGGGTCAAATTCTTCATTCTTAAACAGCGAATATTCTACGCTTTTGTCAGGGAGATATTTGGAAAACAATGTTTTTCCATACTCTTTTCGCGAAATTTTGGCGCAAAACGAAATTAACACCTATTTTGATGCTGCAAGCCATACGCCGAAGGTGCTGCGGTTGCTTGACGACTGCTTGGAATGGGGCAGTTTTCCCGAAATTAAACCGCTGAAAAACACCGAGATAAAGAGCAATTTGTTGAAAAGTTATTTTGATTCAATAATTATGAAAGACTGTATTTCCCGCTATCAAATTGCAGATATTGCAACGTTCAAAAAACTGCTGCTTTATTCAGTTTCAAATGTGGGCGCGGTTTGTTCGTACAAAAGTTTGGGCGTTGCCGCAGGCACGAACGAAAATACTGCGAAGAAGTACATTAATATTCTCGACGACAGTTACATAATTCAAGATGTGTCAAATTTTGCCTTTTCGTTGAGAGAAAATGTGCGCAACAGCCATAAAATTTATGCTGCGGACAATGGGCTGATTAACGCGGTTTCTTATCGTTTTTGGGATAATAAGGCAAAACTTTTTGAAAATTTTGTTTTTAATGAAATTCAAAAACAGCAATATGATGAAATTACGTTTGCAAACAGTAGCGGCGAATGCGATTTTGTTGTTAAAGACGGCTTTGATTATCAGGCAATTCAGGTGTGTTATGAACTTACGCCCGAAAACCGCAAGCGTGAAACAGGCGGTTTTGCCAATATCGAAAAAGAGGCGAAATTAGCCCGAAAAATAATAGTTACCTACAATCAGGAAGAAAAAATTAATGATATA